>CAWESJ010000197.1:0-5285 GCA_963811015.1 uncultured Alphaproteobacteria bacterium
CTTGGCCGCCTCGATCGCCTCGGCTAGGCCTAAGCCTTTGGCGAGATGGACCGCGATCGCCGAGGACAGCGCGCAGCCCGTGCCATGCGCCTCCTTGGCGCCGATGCGCGGGGCCGAAAACACCCGGTAGGACGCGCCGTCGAACAGGATGTCGTCGCAGCTTGGGCCTGGAACGTGGCCGCCCTTGAGCAGCACGGCCTTGGCGCCCCGCGCGTGCAGAAGCGCCGCGGCGCGGCGCATGCCGGCCTGGTCGGCGGCGAGCACATGGCCCGAAAGCCGCGACGCTTCAAACAGATTGGGCGTAACCAGAGTTGCCAGCGGAAAAAGATGGCGCACAATGGCCTCGGCGGCGTCGGAGGCCGCCAGCGCGTCGCCGCTGGTTGCGGCGAGCACCGGATCAAGCACGATCACGCGGGGCTTGTGGCGCGCCAGGCTTTTCGCGACGGCCTCGACGACGAAGCCGGTCGCGAGCATCCCGATCTTGACGGCGGCGACCTCAATGTCGTCGAAGATCGCGTCGATCTGCGCCGCGACGAATTGCGCCGGCGGGACATGAACGTCGCTGACTCCGCGCGTGTTCTGCACGGTGAGCGCGGTGACGACCGCCATGCCATAACAGCCGAGCGCGCCGAAGGTCTTGAGATCGGCCTGGACGCCCGCGCCGCCGCTTGGATCGGACCCCGCGATCGAGAGAAGATTTTGGATCATGTTTCGCTCTATGCCCCGACCGGACCGGCCGGGGGCCGCGCCGGAAGCGCCCGCTCGCCTCGATCCTTGCGCGAATCGAGGGCTGAAACGTCCCGATATAGAGCAAATGTGAATAAATGCGACGCCGGCGCGCAGCAAGCCGTCAGGTTGGGTCTTCGCGATGGAGGTCGTGGACCGTCACGCCGCGCGAGACCGCGGCGCGCTTCAGCCATTCGGGATGGCGCAGGGTGCGCAGCGTATCCTCATATCCCGACTCCCAATGCTCGCGCATGGAGGTGCCGGAAAATTCATAATCGCGCGCGTGGCCCTCATAGTTCTTATGCTGATAGATGAGATGAACGATATTGACGATCGCCGGATCGGCGCATTCGGCGATGAGCTCTTTTTCGCCCGGCTGCAGCGCTTCGGGCGGGACCCGTTTCAAGGCGTCGACGAGGCGCATTTTCAGATTATGGGTCCGGGCGAAGGCGTCGGTGTTCTGGCGCGTGCGGCTCGAATACATGATCTCCTTGTGGCGGGTCAGCACATCCGACATTTGCCGGGGCAGGACGCCGCGCGCGCTGAACAGATCGACCTGAAACACAAGCGAGGACTGGTGCTCGTCCTGGTCGAGAAGATATTGCAGCGGGGTGTTCGAGACGATGCCGCCGTCCCAATAATATTCGCCTTCGATCTTGACCGCCGGGAGCGCCGGCGGAAGCGCGCCGGAGGCCATGATATGCTCCGGCCCGATTCTCTGCTTCTCGCTGTCGAAATAGATGAAATTGCCGGTCCGGACATTGACCGCGCCGACGCTGAAGCGCTTGCTGCCGTCGTTCAGAATATCGAAATCGACGAGATTTTCGAGCGTGTCGCGCAAGGCGGCGGAATCATAATAGCTTGTCGCCCCCTCGGCGCCCACGACATGGAGCCAGGGGTTGGGGAAGCGCGGCTGGAAGAATCCTGGCTGGCCGAGGAGCAGGGTCAGCAGCGAGCTGGTCTGGTTGCGCAAATCGCGGAAAGGGTCGCCTTCCGGCGTGAAGGGCCAGATTTTACGGCCCGAGATCGTCTCCCAGAAGGTTTCGAGGTTCTTCAGGCGGGTTTCCGGCCGATTGCCGGCGATGATCGCCGAGTTGATCGCGCCGATCGACACGCCTGAAATCCAATTGGGCTCGCAGCCGGCCTCCGCGAGCGCCTGATAGACGCCGATCTGATAGGCCCCGAGCGCGCCGCCGCCCTGCAGCACGAGGGCGACGCGGTCATAGCCGTTGGCGATCGCCGAAATATCGTGCTTGCGCCCGCGGCCGCGCACAGGCCGTAATTCGTTCATGTCGCAGCCCCGATCGGAAAAGGGGTCGCCGGAGCGGGCGAAGGCGCGTCGGGCGCAAGATAGTCGAAAACCACCTCGCCGAGGCCGAGCGTCAGATCGGCGATGAAATGGGTCGCCGAAATCACCTCCAGCACCGGCAGTCTGGCGACGTCCGCCATGACGTGGTTGAACAGCTGAAGCGCGCCCGGCCCGCTCCAGGCCCCTTTCAGCGTGACGTCCTGCAGATAAAAGCGCACGAGCTCGCAGATTCGCAGCGAGCCGTCGACATGAGGGATGATCTTGATCAGAAAATTCGGCTCGTCGAGCGCGCGCAGGACAGGATCATGCGGCAGCTTCTTATGCTTATAGCCCATCGTGCCAACCGCGCAGAGCACCGGCCCGTAATGCAGCGTCCCGACCAGGACCTCCTTGTCATGCTCGAGCTTTGGTTGCGCCAGCTTTTTCGGAAAGCCCCAGATTTCGCGCCCGCCCGCGATCGGCGCGTCATCGTCGAGATACATGGAATGGACGAAGACGCCGCGCTCGCCGTGGAAGCTCACCGGGATGACTTGACCGGTCTCGGTATAGTCGCCGAACCCGGCCGAATCCGGCATGCGGATGAATTCATATTTGACGATCGGCTCGGTCACCTCGAGAGGCTCGGGCACGAGCGCGCGCAGCACGTCGAGATCGGTCCTGTAGGTGATCACCATATATTCGCGGTCGTAGAAACGGTACGGACCCGGCGGATAGGACGGATCGTTGAGCGGCATGGCGAAGGCGCGGGCGCGAATGTCGGCGATTTTCATGTCACATTGGCCTCTGTGTCTACGGCGGGCGAGGCAGAATAGCCAAGCGATATGACACGAACCTGACGCGGCCTTATGCGACAGCGCACCAGCTTCAGGCCGGCATGTCGAGGACGCCCGCCGCGCCGTCCGCCGCGCCGAACAGGAGCCGGCGGCCTGAGCCGTCCCAGGCGAGCGCGGCGATCGCGGCTTTTGCGTCGGTCGGCGCCCGCGCCAGGATTTCGGCGCCGTCGGCGATGCGGCAGAGCAGCGCGCATCCGTCCTCATAGCCTTGCGCCAGGACCAGCGAACTGGGGGTGGAAGGCGACGCTACGTCGACCTTGGCGCGCCTGACGCCGCATTCGCGCGGGGCCTTGTTCATCGGGCCGTCCTTGTCCTTGAACGGCCAGATGATGCTGGCGTCCGCGCCCGAGGTCGCGAGCCAATGGCCGTCGAAGGACCAGGAGAGCGACCGCGTCTTGGCCGGATAGCCGCTGAGGCGCATGTCCTTCTTGTCGGCGATGCGCCAGGCGTGCAGGGCGTTCTCCTGCATCGAGGTCACGACGAAACGCCCGTCGGGCGAGACCGCTAATTTCGAGATGCGAGCCCTTCCATTCGAGCTCGTCGGGCGCCGCCGCGCGCGTTGGGGAACCACAGGCTCGCGCCATTGTAATGCGCGATGGCGAGCCGGTAGCCCTTGGGCAGAAAGGCGAGGCCGCGCACCGTCGAGGGCGCCGTGAAGGACTTCACCTCGCCCTTGGGGTCGCGGGCGCGAACCTGCTTGCCGGCCGACCAGGCGATCGCGCCATCGTCCCGCGCGGCGATCGCGTCGATCCATTTGCCCTTTTCGAGCGCGATCTCCTCGACCCCGCCATCGCCGGAGACGGCGAGGACGCGGCCGTCGTCGCCGCCGGTTATGAGCCTTCGCCCCGCCGCCGCGGCGGCGAGGATCGCGCCGCCCGGATGCGCGGCGACGCGCCGCTCCGCGCCCTTGGCCGCGAGCAGGACCGAGCCGTCGCCAAGCGCGAGCGCCGGAACCTCGCCGAGGAAGGCTGCCGCGGTGACGGGCGCGCCGGCGTCGAAGGGCGTGACTCTATCGGTGAGGGAAGTTGTGGGTTCGGCCATGATGCGGCTCGCGGGGCTTGGCTAGAGCGCGTTCCGATTGGATGGAATTATCCGAATCGATAAGAACGCGCTCCAGATCAATAAGCTGGAGCATGTTCTGATCGAAAAACTCGGTCAACTTTTTCGCAACATGCCCTAGGCCGCGCAGGCCAGGAACCCTTTGCGGATCTCGTCCTGCTTCAGGTTTCGGCCGATGAAGACGATGCGGCTCATGCGCTTCTCGCCGGGCTTCCAGTCGCGCTGAAGATCGCCGTCGAGGATCATGTGGACGCCCTGGAAGACGAAGCGCTTGGGCTCGTCCTTGAAGGCGAGAATGCCCTTGGAGCGCAGGATCGAGGCGCCTTCCTTCTGGATGTAGTCGTTGAGCCAGGGCATGAATTTGTCCGGATCGACCTCGCCCTCGATCGACAGGGCGACCGATTGCATGTCCTCGTCATGATAATGCTTCAGGCCGTGCGTTTCATGCGCGTGCGTGTTCATGGCCGTGATCGTGATGGTCGTGATCATGGTCATGATGGTCGTGGTCATGTCATGCGCATGATCATGCTTGATCCTCGACCTCCAAGAAAGGCGGCTCGATCTCGAGGATGCGGTCGAGATCGAAGGCGTTGCGGCCGAGCACCGCGTCGAGCGGCACTGCGCAATTCACGGTCTTGTGCAGTTTGGCGTAGGGGTTGATCGCGCGGATGCGCGCCTCGACCTCGGCGAGCATCGGCCTCGCGTGACGAGATCGGTCTTGTTGAGGATGATCACATCGGCGAAGGCGATCTGGTTCTTGGCTTCCGGCGCGTCCTTCAGGCGCTCCGACCAGCCATTTGGCGTCGGCGACCGTGACGACGGCGTCGAGCCGCGCCGCGTCCTGCACGTCGGCGTCGACGAAGAAGGTCTGCGCCACCGGGGCCGGATCGGCGAGGCCGGTGGTCTCGACGATGATCGCGTCGAACTTGCCCTTGCGCTTCAAAAGCCCTTCGATGATGCGGATGAGATCGCCGCGCACCGTGCAGCAGATGCAGCCGTTGTTCATCTCGAAGACTTCCTCGTCGGCGCCGACGACGAGGTCGTTGTCGATGCCGATTTCGCCGAATTCATTGACGATGACGGCGAATTTCCGGCCATGCTGCTCCGAGCAGGATGCGGTTCAGAAGCGTCGTCTTGCCGGCGCCGAGATAGCCGGTGAGCACGGTGACGGGAATTTTTTCGGCCATGCATGTCTCCGAGAGCTAAACGGGGCGGGGGCGGCGCTTGGCCCCAACATAGGAGACGCGCGCGCCTCCGCCAAGCTTTGCGCGTTTCTCCGGTCAAATTCGAATGGCTGGGGTCTCCGCGGCATTCGCGGCTTTTGAATACACAATCTCTCGCAAATTCGCTACGGTGCT
>CAWESJ010000198.1:0-9395 GCA_963811015.1 uncultured Alphaproteobacteria bacterium
GATGTATTGCTGCCAACCCGACAGGAAGGCCCGAAGTCCAAATAATCGGAGCATATTCTTATGAGACATCGGATATATACGATGTCTAAATGCCGAAAAAGTCGGTCAACTTTTTCGGAACATGCTCCAACTTATTGATCTGGAGCGAGTTCTTATCGATTGGATAATTCCATCCAATCGGAACGCGCTCTAATCGAGCTCGAAAGCGCTCTTATAGTCGCGGGCGAAATCGGGATTCTGTTGCTCCTTATGGAGGATGCAATTGCCGACCGCCAAAAATTCGATTTCGCTGCCCATGAAACAGCGAAACGCGTCCTCCGGCGTGCATATGATCGGTTCGCCGCGGACGTTGAAACTCGTGTTCACCAGGACCGGACAGCCGGTCAATTGCTCGAACCGGCTGATCAGCGCATGATAGCGCGGGTTGCTCTCGCGATGGACGGTCTGGATGCGGGCCGAATAATCGACATGGGTTACGGCCGGGATGTCCGAACGCGCCACATTCAGCTTATCTATGCCGAAAAGCGTCTCTTGCTCCGCGGACATCTTGCGGCAATGCTCCGACCTCACATTGGCGACAAGAAGCATGTAGGGCGAATCGGCGTCGAGCTCGAACCAGTCGGCGACGCGCTCGCGTAGAACTGACGGCGCGAAGGGACGAAAACTCTCGCGGTATTTCACCTTGAGATTGAGCGCCTTCTGCATGGTCGGCGAGCGCGGGTCGCCGAGGATCGAGCGATTGCCAAGCGCGCGCGGACCAAACTCCATGCGGCCCTGATGCCAGCCGACCGCCTGGCCGCTTGCGAGCGCCGCGGCGGTTTTCTCGATCAGGGCGCCGTCGTCGACGGTCGCGAAGATCGCCCCCGCCGCCGCCAACCGTTGCTCGATATCGGATTGCGCGTAGCTTGGCCCCAGATAGGAGCCCTGCATGGCGTCCGGCAGCTTCGCGGCCCGCGCCGAACCGCCGCGGCGATTTTCATCATAATAGACGGCGAGCGCCGCGCCGACGGCCCCGCCGGCGTCGCCCGAAGCGGGCTGAACGAAAATATGGTCGAAGCGGCCGTCCCGCAGCACTTTGCCATTGGCGACGCAATTGAGCGCGACGCCGCCGGCGAGGCAAAGATTGCGTTGTCCGGTCTCGGCCGCGAGCGCGCGAGTCAGGCGCAGCACGACCTCCTCGGTCACCGCCTGGATCGAGGCGGCGAGATCCATATGCCTCTGGTCGAGCGGTTCGTCGGCGCGGCGCGGCGGCCCGCCGAAAATCGCGTCGAAACGGCGATCCGTCATCGTGAGGCCGGTGCAGTAGGAAAAATAATCGAGGTTCAGCCTGAACGATCCATCCGGCTTCACGTCGATGAGATTTTCGAAAATAGCCTTTGCGTATTTCGGCTCCCCATAGGGCGCGAGGCCCATGACTTTATATTCGCCGGAATTGACCTTGAAGCCGGTGTAATAGGTGAAGGCCGAATAGAGCAGGCCGAGCGAATGCGGGAAATGAATTTCCTTGAAGATCGCCAAAGCGTCGCCTTGGCCGATCGCCGCCGAGGTCGTCGCCCATTCGCCGACGCCATCCATCGTCAACACCAGCGAGGATTGGAACGGCGCCGGATAATAGGCCGAAGCGGCATGCGAAAAATGATGTTCCGAAAACCGCAGTCTGCCTTGCTCGCTGAGCGCCGGAGAAATCTCGCCGAGCTCGCGCAGGAGGAGATCGCGCTGAAACAGCTTTTCGCCGATCCAGAGCGGCATGGCCTTGCGAAAGGAATCGAAAGCCGCGCGGCGCGAAGGCGAGATAGGTTTCAATCAGCCGCTCGAACTTCAGGAAGGGCTTTTCATAGAAAGCCACGAGATCGACCGCCGCGCCGGCGGCCTCGGCCAGGCAATATTTGATGGCGTTGGCCGGAAAGCTCGGATCGTGCTTCTTGCGGGTGAAGCGTTCTTCCTGAGCGGCGGCGATAATCTCGCCGTCGCGGATCAGCGCCGCGGCGCTGTCATGGTAGAAGGCTGAAATGCCGAGGACGAGCATCCGGACCCGATCAAAACAGAGTGTAAATGAAGGGCGCGACGACGGAGCCTTGGCTCAAGACGAACAAGCCGCCGACGATCAGAAAAAGGATGAGAAGGGGAAGCAGCCAGAATTTCTTCCGGGCCCCCAAAAACTCGAACAGTTCAGCAAAAATCGACATCGACTCTCCTCAAAATTGTTTTGTCAGCGTGCCTTGTGGCGGACCCGGCGGCTCGCGCGCGATCCAATAAGTCTCGGCGCGCGGCGCGATCTTCAGACGCAGCAGATCCTCGCCCTTTTTGCGCAGGAGCCAGCCCAAAGGGGTGACCGCCCCGAAAAATAACACGCCCATGACGATGGGGTTGACGATTTTATTCAAGGCGAAGCCGAGCTTGAACCATGCGCGGTTGAGCGGCGTAAGCCAATTCGGAAGGAAAAGGGCGAGGGACAGGAAGGCGGCCGCGAGCGCGAGCCAGGGCCATTTCAGCGGATCGCCGTGGCGAAGCAAGGGCCATGCGCCAAGAACCGCGAAAATAAAGGCGAAGGTCAGGCCGAATTTTCGATTTGATCCGATGGCGACCTTGCGGAAGCTCTGAACCGTTTCATGTGTTTGCATGACGCTCCGTTAATTCGTTGCGCCGCGCCGCTGAGGCGGGCGCGGTGTTTGAGCAAGCCCCGAAACCAGCCCGCCCTTTGTCAAATTAGGCCTAAGCCAGCATCGCATGCGCGCGAATTGCGGTCAGGCTGGCTCTGGCTCATCCTCGGGCGGAATCGTGCCCAAAAGCGTATGCAGCGCGTCATAAGGATCCTTGGCCTCCATCAGCACGCTGGCCACGCGAACCGCCTTGGCCCCGAATTTAGCCATTTTTTCGATATCCCCGAGGCTTTTAATGCCGCCGGAGGCGACCGCCAAAGTCCGATCAGACGGAATTTTTGGCAAGAGGCGCTCATGGACATTCGGATCGATTTCGAGCGTTTCAAGATCCCGGCTATTGACCGCGACAATGGTCGCCCCGGCGCCAAGCGCCAGTTCGAGCTCGGCCTCGTTGCGCACTTCGACGTAAGGGTCAAGCGCGACCGAGTCGCCCGCGCGACAAATTCCGTGAGCTGGTCGCCGAGAATGCCGGCGATCAGCAATATCGCATCGGCGCCGGCGTAGCGGGCTTCATAGACCTGGTAAATGTCGATGACGACGTCATTGCAGAGAATTGGAAGATTGGCCGCCTTCGCGGTCGCCAGATCGGCGACGCTGCCGCGAAAAAAACGCCGATCGGGCGAAGCCGAGATACATGTCGCGCCGGCGTCGCGGAAATCCTCGGCGAGCTCCATGACGTCGACCCGCGACCGGGTCGATTTCGAGAGCGGCGAGGCGCCTCTGATATCGGCGATGACGCCCAGTTTGCCTGAGGTCGCATAGCGTTCATACAAAGCGCCGAGAAACCCCCGGGTCATGGGCGCTTCGCCAATCATGCCGGTCAGCGCGCCGGCCGAGCGCTTCGCCTTCGCCTTGTCGATGTCGGCCTGGCGTTGCGCCAAGATCGGCCTGAGCCGCGGCCCTATCGACGTCCCATCAGAAGCAGTCATTTCGCCGCGCCTTTCCTCAGAACCGCGAAACTTACGCGCCCGCCTGTCCAGGCGGCTTCGGGCGCATCGCTTCGTTTCGCTTGAATTTGCAAAGAATGGCCTCGACGTCGATGCGGCGGAGCGAACGCCGACGCGGGCCCGGCGCCTTTTTGTCACTTCCGCTGGGTCAGAACAAGTCCCGCAGCGCCTAGCCAGTCGGCCCGGCGCGGCTGCGCAAGTGGACGCGAGCTTGACCTTAAGTCGCCTTTTGCGTGAAAGGCGTTCCTTTCCAGAGGCGACAGGCCAAAAAACAAGCAGTTTTTTTGATCTAAGCCTATAAATAAGATGGACATTTCTCGGTCGGCTCAATAAGCCTGACACACGAACAAATGCCGCCCCCTCGGCAGCCTCGAAAGCGCCAGGGGAAGTTTCCGATCGGAGTTCGAATGCTCACAAAAAAAGGCAAATATGGCCTGAAGGCGATGGTCCACCTTGCGGGGCGGCCGCCCGGCGAGGCCACGCTCGTGTCGGATATTGCCGTCTCGAACGAAATTCCAAAGAAGTTTCTCGACACGATTTTGGGCGAGTTGCGCAACGCCGGATTCGTCAATTCGAAAAAAGGCAAAGGCGGCGGCTATACTTTGGCCCGGCCGGCGCATGAGATCAGGGTGGGCCATATTGTTCGCGTTCTCGACGGGCCGCTCGCCCCCATCCAATGCGCGAGCAAGACGTCCTATCGCCGCTGCGACGATTGCACCGATGAGAAGCGATGCAGCGTGCGGCTCGTCATGCTCGAAGCCCGCAATGCGATCGCGACCGTCCTCGATAATCGCACGCTCTCGGAGATGCGCGCGCTGAGCGAAAACGACGAAGCGCATCTGATGTATTATATTTGAAGCGTTCAGCGGGTTGGGCGTGGCCCGATCAATCGAGAACGCCAAGCGCGCATGCGGCCGGTCTCAACCGGCCAGAGCTTTCTCGATCGCCGCCGACACCGCATCGATTGGCGCCATGCCGTCAACTGTCTTCAGAGCCCCCTTTGCGGCGTAATAGGCCGACACCGGGGCCGTTTGCGCGCGATAGGCGTCAAGGCGCGTTTTGAAGGCCTCTGGGTTATCATCCGCCCGGACCTGAGCGCCGCAGGCGATCGTTTCCTTCGCGCGCTGCTCAATGCGCGCGAGAAGCGCCTGTTCGTCCACCTTCAGCTCGATGACGGCGTCAAGATCCATATTTTTGGCGCGCAGCATTTTGGTCAGGGCTTCGGCCTGATTGACGGTCCGCGGAAAGCCGTCGAGGATAAAGCCGGCTTTCGCGTCCGGCTCGGAAATGCGGTCGGCGACGATCTTGACCACAGTGTCGTCCGACACGAGGCCGCCGGCGTCCATGGTCGCCTTGGCGGCGAGCCCGAGCGGCATTGCGGCCTTCACCGCCGCGCGCAACATGTCGCCGGTCGACAGCTGGGGAATATTATATTTGTCCCTGAGCCGCGCGGATTGTGTGCCTTTTCCGGCGCCGGGCGGTCCAAGAAACACAAGCCTCATCTGCGCCGTCCCCGCAATTTGGCTTTCTTGACCAGACCCTCATATTGGTGGGCCTGAAGATGCCCGAGGATCTGAGCGACCGTGTCCATGGTCACGCTCACGACGATGAGAAGCGAGGTTCCGCCAAAATAGAACGGAAGCGCCGCGTAGGAAATCAGCATTTCAGGCAAAAGACAGATCAGCGCGAGATAGCCCGCGCCAAGCACGGTGATCCGCATCAGGATCGTGTCGATATATTGGGCCGTCCGTTCGCCCGGCCGAATACCTGGAATGAAGCCGCCATGTTTCTTTAGATTGTCGGCCGTTTCGGTCGGATTGAAGACGATCGCGGTGTAGAAAAACGCAAAAAACACGATCAAGGAGACATAGAGGATGAGGTAGAGCGGCCTCCCATGCCCGAGATAGGTCGTGATCGTCGCCAGGACGCCGCCCTGGTTTTGCGAGAAATTGGCGATCGTCGTCGGCAGAAGCAGCAGCGAGGAGGCGAAGATCGGCGGAATGACGCCGGACGTATTCAGTTTCAGCGGCAGGAATGAGGTCTGCCCCTCGTAGATTTTATTGCCTTGCTGGCGCTTCGGATAGGTGATCAGGAGACGGCGCTGCGCCCGCTCCATGAAGACGATGAAGGCGACCACGCCGACCGACATGACCATGACGGCGATGATGAGCCCGGTCGAGATCGCGCCCTGGCGGCCGAGCTCCAAAGTGTTGACGATGGCGGAAGGAAAGGCCGCGACGATGCCGGCGAAAATGATCAGGGACGAGCCGTTGCCAATGCCCCGCGAGGTGATCTGTTCGCCAAGCCACATCAGGAACATCGTGCCGCCCATCAGGGTCAGCACGGTGGAGATGCGGAAAAATAATCCCGGCTCGGTGACGACCCCCGCCTGGCCCTCAAGTCCGACCGATATTCCATAGGCCTGAAACGCCGCGAGCACGACGGTCAGATATCGGGTGTATTGATTGATGATCTTGCGTCCGGATTCGCCTTCCTTCTTCAGGGCTTCCAGCGTCGGAAAGACCGAGGTCAGGAGCTGAATGATGATGGAGGCGGAAATATAGGGCATGATGTTCAAGGCGAAAATCGCCATCCGCTGGACGGCGCCGCCGGCGAACATGTTGAACAGTTCGAGCACGCCCTGCCGATTATTGGTGAAGCTCGCCTCGAAGGCGGCGGGGTCGATGCCCGGCAGGGGAATATAGGTGCCAAGACGATAGATGATCAGCGCCCCGAGCGTAAACCAGATGCGCTTCTTGAGCTCCTCGGCCTTGGCGAAGGCGCTCCAGTTCACATTCGCCGCAAGCTGCTCTGCCGCCGATACCATTTAGTGCTCCCAAGGCGCGCCAGGCGCCAGAACGTTTGTTTTCTTGTTGTCCGATCCGGAGTTTGACGTCCTCGCGGCCGAAGGCGAAATCCGTTATGGCGAATTGAGGCTGATCGGCGCGAGCCTAAGGCGCTGCACGTTTCGCCGCGCGGCGGCCGCATTCACCCCGGACGCGTCGGCGGGCGCCCGCCGTCATGGCCGGATCGACTTTCGAACTCCCGGTCGTTTCTTTCGTTCCGACGGCGAAACGGCGCAACGCCATCGGCTTAAAGCCGCGCCCGAGTCCGAGCCGGGATATTTCGCCGCCGCAAGCCGGCGTCATTATAGGTCAGGAACGGCGCGGATCAAAAGCCCCGCCGCGCAACAAATCTCAGGCCGGCTCGGATTTGGCCGCGGCAGCGAGGAGCGTGATGGTCCCGCCGGCGCTTTCGATCGCGGCGACAGCGCTTTTCGACGCCGCCGCGACCTCGAAGGCGAGCTTTGCGGTCAGCGCCCCGACGCCCAGGATCTTGACGCCGTCGCGCGGCTTCGAGCAGACGCCGCTGGCGACGAGGGATTGAATTGTGACGGGATTTGCCGGATCGATCTTGCCCGCGTCGACCGCCGCCTGAATGCGGCCGAGATTGACCTCATTGTAGTCGGTCGAAAAAGGATTCCAGAAGCCGCGCTTTGGCAGCCGCCGATGCAAGGGCATTTGACCGCCCTCGAAACCCTTGATTGCGACGCCGGTCCGCGCTTTCTGGCCCTTGACGCCGCGTCCGCAGGTCTTGCCCTTGCCGGAACCGATGCCGCGCCCCACCCGCATGCGCGGCTTCGAGGCCCCTGGATTATCGAGAATATCATTAAGTTTCATGGCTTTAAGCCCAAGCTGAGTGCGTCTTCAAGCGGATTCGACGACGCGAACGAGATGCGCGACCTTCGCGATCATGCCGCGCACGGCGGGGGTGTCTTCAAGCGAGGACCGGCGGCCGATCTTATTGAGGCCGAGCCCGATAAGGGTCGCGCGCTGGGATGCGGGCCGACCGATCGGGCTTTTGGTCTGCTCGACAGTTATTTTGGCTTGCGAATTGGTCACGATCACGCTCCTTAGCCTTCGCTCGCGGCTTCGGCCTCGCCGCCCTGGCGGCGCGCCTGAAGGGTCGAGACCTTAAGGTTGCGCCGCGCGGCGACCGCGCGCGGAGAATCCTCTCTTTGCAGCGCGTCGAAGGTCGCGCGGATCATATTGTAGGGGATTCGACGATCCTTGTGATTTGGCGACGACGTCATGCATGCCGAGGGTTTCGAAGATTGCGCGCATCGGTCCGCCGGCGATAATGCCGGTCCCCGCCGGCGCGGCCCGGAGCACGACGCGCCCTGCCCCATGCCGCCCATTCACGTCATGGTGCAGCGTGCGGCCCTCGCGGAGAGGAACGCGGATCAGCGCGCGCTTCGCCAATTCCGTGGCTTTGCGGATGGCTTCGGGCACCTCGCGCGCCTTGCCATGGCCAAAGCCGACGCGGCCTTTCTGATCGCCGACGACGACAAGCGCGGCGAAGCCGAAATCTGCGGCCGCCCTTCACCACTTTGGCGACGCGATTGATATGGACCAGACGATCCACGAATTCGCTGTCGCGCTCTTCGCGGTCCCGATCGCGGCCGCGGCCGCCTTCGCCCTCACGCGCCATGTCTTTGATCCGTTTTCAATTCGGTTTTCCAATTCCGGCTCCGAGCGATGAATGCAAGACTTGATTCGCCGCTCGCGGTGAATTCCCTCAAAAGCTAAGGCCGCCTTCGCGGGCGCCCTCGGCCAGGGCCTTGACGCGCCCATGATACATATAGGCGCCGCGGTCGAATACGACCTCCTTGACGCCGGCCTGCGTCGCCCGCTCGGCGATCAGCTTTCCGATCGCTTTCGCGGCTTCGACGGTCGCGCCGGTTTTCAGCGCCTCGCGATTGATTTTCTCGAGCGACGAAGCGGAGGCCAATGTGCGCCCCGCCGCGTCGTCGATGATCTGACAATAGATCTGTTTCGACGAGCGGAAAACCGACAGCCGCGGCTTGCCATGGGCGCGCGCGCGAAGCGTTCGCCGCACCCGCGACCGGCGCCGGTCTGTCGCCGCATTATCCTTTGCCATGACGATGGCTCCTCAAACTCTGTTGGCCTATTTCTTTTTGCCTTCCTTGCGGAAGATGAATTCGCCGGCATATTTGACGCCCTTCCCCTTATAGGGTTCGGGCGGGCGCAGAGAGCGGATTTCGGCCGCGATCTGGCCCACTTGCCGCTTGTCTATGCCGCTGATCGACACTTCCGTCGGCTTCGGCGCGACGATCGCAATGCCTTCGGGAATCGGGAAATTCACGTCATGGCTATAGCCAAGCGAGAGCTGAAGGCTTTTCCCGGCGACCGCGGCCTTGTAGCCGACCCCGGTGATTTCGAGCTTGCGCTCGAAGCCCTTCGAGACGCCAATCACGAGATTGTTCACGACTGACCGGGTCATGCCCCACATCGCGCGCGCGCGCTTGGTTTCATTGCGCGGCGACACGGCGATCTGATTATCGGCGAAGCTCACGCTTACGTCGTCAGGCGCGGTGAAGGAGAGCGCGCCCTTGCCGCCCTTCACCGAGATCGCCTGACCTTCGACCTTGGCGGTGACGCCTGCCGGAATGACGATCGGTTTCTTTCCGATGCGAGACATGAACCGTTTTCCTCGTTCTCGCGGTCAGAAGACCTTGCACAGGACTTCGCCGCCGACATTTGCTTCCCGCGCGGCGTGATCGGCCATCACGCCCTTGGGTGTTGAGATAATGGTGATGCCGAGCCCATTCGCGACGCGGGGCATGGCGTCAACCGCCGCGTAGACGCGCCGGCCCGGCTTCGAGACGCGCTGAATTTCCCGGATAACCGGCGTGCCGTCGAAATATTTGAGCTCGATCTCGAATTCGGTCCGGCCATTGCCATATTCCGTCGTCGAATAGCCGCGG
>CAWESJ010000199.1:0-8895 GCA_963811015.1 uncultured Alphaproteobacteria bacterium
CGTAAAGATCGAGCCCGATTGCGTGGCCTGCTTGCCGTGCACTTTGAACGTCATGGTCGCGGGAACGACCACATACGCGCGATCGCCAGAGACGTCGACATGCCACGGCTCGTCAAGACGGATGAAATAGCCTGTAGCACCTTCCCGCTCACCGGCGGCAATCACGTCTCTGCGCCAATCCTCACAGGCTGTCGGCCCAGACCACACGTGCGGCGGGAGCCCATCGATAACCGACGCTGGGGAAGCGCAGGCCACCGCCATCGCCTTTGCGTCACCTTTGTTAAAGTCATCGACGTACTGGCGCACCGCCGCCATCGGATCCGTCGTGCCGGACAGCGCAGTAGACACCGACGCGAAGACGTAAACGGTTGCGAAAATTGTCCTACGCATGCGATCTCCTTCCCCTTGTCGCGTCCCATGGCCCGCCGAGCGGTGGATCACTGCATTTGGTCGAGCATGTTCGAGAAGGCCGACTTGAGCTTGAGCGCCTTTTTGATTTCGTCGGCGCTAACGTAGGGATACTCACCGTATTCCAAAAAGCTTGGACACTGATGCTCGCGAACGAACTTAACAAATGCCGGGGCGTTCGTTTTCCAATCTTTCGGAAAGCCCTCCAGATTTTCGAAAACGGTGATGAGACCGGAGGCCCCAAAGAGGCCAACCGCATCTTCGGTGTATTTGTCAAAGTCGGTGTCGAAGATGCCCTGATACATCATGTAGGTCTCTCCCTTGATCGAGAAGAGCAACCAGCGCAGGTAGTGGAGCTTGAGCACTGCTAGGCAGTCCGGCTGGTCAGCCACCGCCTTCTCGATATTCCTAGCGTGCTCATAGAAGGCTTCCTCTCTTCCGGGGATGATCTTCGCGAGGATCGAGAAGCCATAGCACGCGGGAGTCCTTGGGAAAATCGGGCCGTATCTGCCTTGCTTAACTTCACCCTCGAAGAAGCCTCCTTCGGGGATCGCCATGGCCGCAGGCTTCGTCCAGTCGCCTTGCCTCGTTGTGTCAGACATAACTTCCTCCTGTCCAGTCTAGCGCTAGCTAGGATTGTGATGACCGAAGTTGCTTCATTGGCTGCGACAGTGACGATGTTCAATAGATGATAACGTTATCGACCTTCAGCCTGACTAAGTCCTCGGTTCAGTCGAAGCCGCCCTTTTTGCAGAGGCGGTAACCAGTGGCTTGGCCGAAGACGTAGTAACATTGATCAGTCCGATAATTGGCGGTTTCTCTGGCTGCTAGACGTGGGCAGCGAGTGGCGCAGCCGCCTCGCTGCATACCATAGGGCGAAAGCCGCGCCTCTGCTCCTTTCAAAAGGCTCAACAGAAGCCATCATAATGAAAAGCCAAGCAGGCGGGAAGGGCGACGATGAACTTGGCGTGGCTTAGTGAGAAGCTTGTCGATGTCCCACAGAGACCGTCTCAAACCAAACTGGAACAAAACATCCAAAAAGGCGTTGAAAAGTTAATGAGGCTTTTTCTTTGACCCTCACAGGAGGCGTCGAATAGCCTCATAGGAGGTGCGTTATGGATATTAAAAGAATTACGATCATATCCGGAACCGCCCTGCTCGCGCTCTCGGCAACCGCTTCAGCTGGTCCTATGAGCATATCGAGCTCGCAGCTTATTACGCCGCCAACACAGATCGAGCAGACCCACTATTATGGGCATCACTATAGGCACTACGGCTGGAGACACCATGGCTGGAGGCACTATGGCTGGCGCCATGGCTGGCACAGATACTACGGCTATGGCTATGGCTACCCTTATGGATATGGAGCCGGTTTGGCGGCCCTCGCGACCGCGCCTCTGATGACTGGCCGAAGCGCCGCGGTCTCCGGGAATTATTGCGCGACTCCCGTGAAGACGTGCTTGCTCTATGAGCCGGGATGGGCTGGGACGGGCTGTTCTTGCAAGGTCTATGACGGCTACGCACGGGGAATTGTTGAGTAACGTCTAGCGAGGGCGAAGGATACAGAAGCCTCGACAAGACCGCGGCGGAGACAAAACTCGGGCGCAGTCTTTTTAAATGCGCCCTCATAGGAAAGAAGTATCATGCGTCGCCATTAACGAACGCATTAAATGGAGGATGTTTGCGATGAGGATGATAACGGTTCATGGATTCGCCGCCGCGGCGTTAGGCGCGGCGCTAGCAGTAGGGCTCGGGGCCCCCGCTCAAGCGGCCGCCCCCGCGAACTATTCGCGAGCCTGCACGGAAATTGTTGCGTCCAACGGTTTCGTTCCGTCCAACAGCTTCGTGGAGAAGGCGCTTTATGCCCGTCGTGTGGTGCGCCGCACCGCTCGCCGGACGGCCCGTCGCCACAGCTACTGAACCGCGAAGGTGATGGCCGCCGCGCGCGGTTGGGTCATAAAACGCGCGTCGACCGTAGCAAGCGGCTGCAGGCGAGGGCGTGCAGCCGCACCCTAGGCACTTAGCTTCATCGATGACGCCCTTTGGCGAGCGCGAGAGTCCGGGGCAAGCGCGCGACATGCTTTCGCTAAAGGCGAGGTTGCGCACATCGGCGCGAGTATTTTGCGTTTATAACAAAAGGTTTCGCCAAGGACGCAGGGCGCCATGAGGCAAATTTTCGACTTTATGAAAACGACGGTGGTTGGCGGCGCTATCTTCTTGCTCCCCTTCGCTGCGGTTTTCCTCGTTGTCATCAAGGCGGGCAAGATGGCTGTCGATTCCGCGACGCCACTCGCGGAAAAGCTGCCCATTTCAAAAGGCGAGGCGGTTGTCGCCGTTTATGTCGTCGGGATTTTTTTGCTTGTGCTCGTGGCCTTCGCCGCAGGGCTTTTTGTGCGTTCTTTCAAAATTGAAAAGGACGCGGCCTCCTTCCTTGAAGACAAGGTCCTAAACAAACTACCCCCCTATGTCGCCCTTCGTAAATACGCTGATCGCTTGGCAGGCTTGGAGGCAAAGACACACGAAGACCTCAAGCCGGTCCTCGCGCGCATGAACAATGGATGGCGACTTGGGTTTCTTGTCGACGCGTTCAACGATGGCCAAGTTGCCGTGTTTATGCCCGGCGCGCCTGACCCTTCGTCGGGAGTTGTGCAGATTGTCAGCGCCGACCACATCGTCCCTCTTGATATTTCCTGCCGAGACGCGCTCGCGTGCCTCGCGCAGTCCGGGCGGGGCCTTTCGACACTCTTGGCAAGATCGTCCTTTAAAAAGCAGAAATCCGAACGCCGACGGAGTCCCAATAGCCGATTAACTGTCGGCCCCGAATGGTTCTGTCGCAAATTGTCTTTGTGGCGGAGGGACGCCCGGATGACTGATTGGTTTATCCAGCTGGCGGATAGAACTGCTGCGCTGGACGCGATTTACCTCTCGCGCACAACTGGCCCTTGCGGATCATGTGCATGAGTTCGATCCCGGCAAGTGTGGCCGCGGCTGACCGGAAGGATTTGAGCCCCATCATCGGCCGCCGCCATTCGCTTGACCGCTCGGTGGACCTGTTCGACAATGTTGTTCAAATATTTGATCCAACGGATCTCGATGTTGGCCTCATGGTCTGCGTTGCAGCTTTCGATCGCCGCTGTGTCGGCGCTGCCCTCGTCGATCGAGATTTTCTTGGGCGCGTCATGCAGACCGATCGACTTGCGTAAGAACCGCAAGGCGGCTTTATGATCTCGTTTGGCCGTCAGCGGAAAATCCACAGCGGCGCCGGCTTTACCGGTCGCCTGGCGCAAATATTTCCAGGAGCCTTTGACCTTCACATAGGTCTCGTCCAATCGCCAGCTGGAACCAACCAGGCGTTTACGGGCGCGAAATTGCTGACCGGGAAAGGGGGAATATTTCACGACCCAATGATTGAGCGTGGAATGGTCCACCTCAACGCCCCGCTCTTCCATCACGTCCTCGATGCCGCGATAGTTTTCGGATATGCAACGCTCCGGCGGACGCCCCAGAGGATCACGTCACGTTCAAAATGGCCGCCTTTGAACTCAATCCTCGTTCCGCTCCGCCAGCTCCGTTTCCAGCGACCATACCCCCAAGCCTCAGCCAAGAAAAGTTTGCGGCAGAGCCAAAAGACTTGCCCCGCTTCGAACTTCGCGGAAGGGGCCGCCATGCGGCTCACCTTATCGCCCTCTGGCCTTACCGCGATGATGCCGGAAGCCTTTCCGCGCAGCGCCTGAACCAGCGAGGTTCCGGCGCCGGCGTCCTCGACCAGAACGCGCTGCATGTCCCATTGTCGGCGAAGGTCTGCACATTTGCTTTGAGCGCGGGGTAGTCGACGCGCCGCCGCCACACGTCGACGAGACGCCAGAGCTTCTTGCGGGTCACGATCCAGGGCGCGCACACCGACCAGTCATTGTCAGGGCCGCCCTTGCTGGCCGTGTCCCAGCTTCGCAACGTGAACAGGCGCTCGGATGCGGGCAGGTGCTCCGAATAGCGCTTGATCCAATGGCGCTTCACCATCGCGCCGCGCGGCGGCGCCGGCGATTGCTGATATTGCGCCGAAAACGCGTCGCCGCCGATCTGGAGCTTCAAAGCGTCCAAGATTGGAACCGGTTCGCGCGCCGGTGACAGCGCCTCGCCCGATTTGCGGACATAGATGCGGTCGTTCCAAAGGGGAATGGCCGCGTCGGATTCGGCGATGGCTGGGAGGCTGAGGACCTCCCATTCGTCGGATTGGCCTAATACAAACCCGGTCAGATCGTCGATATGGACGCGCTGCATGACGATCACGATCGCGCCGGTCCGCTTGTCATCGAGGGGGACAAGAGCGTATTCGTGAACCATTGATTGGCCGCGGAGCGCTTTGTTTCCGACAAGGCGTCGTTCGGCTTCAGCGGATCGTCAATGACGATGATGTCGCAGCCTCGGCCGGTCAGGGTTCCGCCGACCGATGTCGCCAGGCGGAATCCGCGCTTGGCGAGTTCGATCTCGGTTTCCAAATTCCTGTACGGCCCAATCCGCGCGTTCGGGAAGGACGATCGATACCAGGGCGCTTCGACCACGGCCCGGAATAGCTGACGCAGAGCATGCGTCGCAAAGGGTCGCGCCCGAGGACGAAGGCCGGAAAGGCGACCGAGGCCGCGATCGATTTCAAGGACCGTGGCGGCATATTGATGATCAGCCGCCGGATCTCGCTGCGGCGGACCTGCTCGAGGCGCAAAGCGATCGCTTCGACATGCCAAGTCGGAACGTAGTTTTGCCCCGGAGAAAGGGTCGTAAAGACCTTATGGAGGAAGGCCCTGAAGTCGCTGCGCAACAGAGCCTCGAGGAGGCGCGAGTCAGGCGCCGTCGCCAGAGCCCTCAAGCCCAGATTGATCCGGAAACCGAGGCCGCAGGCTCTGCGCCCGCGGCCAGATTGTTCAGCTAAGGGCGTAGCAGAAAGATTTGATAATGGCCTGCCCCGTGGCGCTGTTGAGGAACGTAAGGAAATCCGACAGTTCCGTGCCAGCGGCGTTCGAGGTAATGGCGATTCCGTATTGCGAAATCTTACCATGCGAATAGGTCGGATCATTATACGCGTAAGTATGATGATAGCCTGAGGAAAAGCTCTTCACGCCAGCGCCGTTCGCTTTGCAAATGGAGGATTGAGCGATGAAGCCGGACGAATAAACCCCGCTCTTAATCGCTGAATAAGTCAGGCTGATGTTTCCTTGCTCATAAAGGCCTTCGGTCGTGGCCTGAGACAAGCAAGTGGCTGAGGCTCCCGAATTAGGGTCCTTGCAACTCGTCGTCGGATCTCCAGTGTGTGGAAGCAACCAGGGACTATGCGCAAGCACCTGCTGAGCCGCAAAGCCGTACGGCGCCTTGGACGGATCCGCGATGACAATGGCTGGACTAAATGGAGGAGCGCCAGTTAAGGGGAGACCGCTGGTGACAGTTGTCAGCGTTGGAGACCATAGCTCCAACTCGCCCACAGCATAGAGGAACGGCGCGCCTATTCCACATACGGTGGTGCACGTGCCTACTGCGCCTGTGCTCTGCAAATTGGGCGCCGCTGTAAGCGTATTTGGCCGAGTTGCGTCCGCGGACAGGAACAGGTCGTAGCTTGCCGTGTGGTTTTGTATCGCCGCAAGCAGATTAGCTGATGAGTCCGTGGTGAACGATACGCTATACCCCTTCGTCGAATACGGCGCGGTTAGTAAGAACTGAGCGGCCAAGGCCGCAATCGCCCCTCCGAAATTCGCTGCGGCCGCAATATTGATTGACGCCGCCTGCGTCGGGCCGCTCGTGACGGCTGCCGCCGCAAGAACGGATGCAGCAAAAACCATGCTCTTTTTCGTCGACATGACTGTTTCCCTAATGTCTTCGTGAGTCGCGACGGCTCATTGACGTCGCATCATGTTTGTCCGAATTTGGCGGCCTATTTCGCTCGCCAATCCAGCAGCATTGCCGTCTACGGGTTTTTAAGACAGTGCTGGGCCAAATCCGTCAGCCCGGCGTTCAACTGCACCGTTGCGCCCGCATTCTGCGGATCAGCTACCGGCACGCTCGCCGCGCTCAGAAAGCTGATGAAGGCGTTAAGCGCGGCCTCCTGCCCCGCCGTCCGCACGGCGACGCCGCCAGAGAGACGGCTGAGCTTCACGCCTGTCCACACAATGCCATTAAAGTAGTCGACGCCCTGAACATATTCATGATGAGAACTGCCTGCCTCATATTCTTCCAAGCTGCCTGTCACATTCGTGCAGATCTGTGACTTCCCGGTAAAGCCATAGGCCAATCCGCCATATTCGACCTGCGTCCACGAGCCGATGGCGTCTGGCGTCTTATTCGGGAGTTTCCTGCCCAGGGCGTAAAGCCAGGCGCCTTTCAGGGCTTGCACTGTCGCTAGACCATAAGGGTCCAGCGTTGCAGGATCTGGAACCGAAAATGCGCTCAGCGGGGACGGCGCGCCGCCAGAGACATCAGTCGTAACCGAGTAAAGGACCAGAGGATCCTTGGCGACGGCAAATGGTGAGGCACCCACATAACTCGAATATTTTAGCGCAAGCTCCAGCGGAACCTGGGGCGATTTCGAGATAAACAGGTCATAAGCGCTGTTCCCGCCCGCAGCGACGATGGCGCTTTCAATTGAAGCATCCGCGTCGCTTACTAAGGAGACGGCATAACAGGTAGACGTATAGGTCGTCGAATAGGCGGCCTGGAAATCCGAGACGATATCCGAGAATGTGTTCAGTGTGGTCGGCGACACCGCTACTGTAATACTTGATGTTGTAGTACAGGCCGCCTGCGCGGATGCACAAGCCTGCGCAAGCGCCCAAACGCCAATTGCAAGTTTTACCAGCGTACGATAGGACATTTACGTTCCCCCTTATTTCAGAATACGGTTAAATTCGAGATTTCAAGGGGAATCGAGAAGAATTAATTATCGCGAACGCCGCCGCCAATTCGCCTAGCAAGCGCATTAATTTACTTTTAGACATCTGTCGTCCCCCTCTCGTTACAGATTTAGGTCGCCTTCTTGCGTGGCCATGCATATTATTGATTATAATGGAAAACTAGACAAATTTGTCGATTGTGGCCACAGAACTCCCGAGCGACATGTAGATCTATAACATAGATGTAAGGGCTCCAAAAGTTCAAATATACGCCTTTTTATCGCCATATAAGTAGATAATATGATGAAATATCGGACTTTGGGCCAACTTTAGGGCATGGTCGGTTGGGCGTGTTGCTGAATGAGCCGCCGCCAAGGCTCGTCATAGCGCCTTGCGCTTTCCCTAAACGCTCGCGCCGGACAAGGTTCATGAGGTCGGCGCTATTGACGTTGGCGGATCGGGCGCTCTCGGCAAGCTCCTGGCGCGCGGCGTATTCGGTCGGGTGGATCCAAATCGCGCGATCCTTTGAGAACAGACCTTTGGTCAGGTCGATCGCGCGCGCGGAGCGGACCAAGGTCGCGAAGGCGGTGAATTCCGCCGCATCCCTCGGCCACGGCGTATCCGGGGACTCCGCGAAGAACAAAAGTCGGTAGAACACGATTTCGGCGACGGCCGTCCGCGGCCTTTCCGACGCATAGTAGACCCCCTGCGTGCGGCCAGCGCGCCGGAAGCGCGAACCTTTGGGATATACCCGCGTCGTAGCGAAACGGCGTCGCCAACAGATAATCCAGATGGCGGCAGTCCGAGGGAACGGACAGTTACGTCTCCTCGATGAGCACCTCCAGCAGCGCCTGTTCGTCGAGATCGTCGACGAGCTTGAGGGTTGAGACGCGTTGCTGGGCTTCGACAAATCGCCAACATCGACCTACGCCGATCATGGCGGCGAGGGTCTGCGCCGTGACCTCAAGCTACGCGGCGGCGCGCAAGGCCGCCTTGGTGACGACGGCGCTATCGGCCGGCTCGACTTTGAGCCTCTCCATGATGAAGGGAAATGGCCGTCTCTATTTCTGAAGGAATTATATATCATAAATATTGCTATAGAAATATAGATGCCAAGGTCTCGGGCTCGGCGCTAAATGGCCACGGCCTTCGGCCAGCGCTTCCGGACAAGCGGCGCGCCAGGCGCGAACAAAATAGCCACGAGGACGCCGCACGCCTATCATCAAGGCTCAATCACGACGACCTGGTCCGAATCCAACATGAAGCAGACGTCTCAAGACCTGGAAAAGATCGCCGCCCTCACGCTGGAGGATTACGATCGACGCGCCGAAGATTTCTGGGAGGGCACGCGCGATCACGACGTCAGCCAGAACGTCGCGACGATGTTGCAATATATCGAGGGCGAACAGCCCTTCACGCTCCTCGATTTCGGCTGCGGGCCCGGGCGCGACCTCGCAGTCTTCGCCAAACTCGGCCATATCCCGATAGGTTTGGAAGGCGCCCCACGCTTCGCCGCCATGGCGCGCGCGCACAGCGGCTGCGAAATATGGCGGCAAGATTTCCTCAAGCTCGATTTGCCGGAGAGCCATTTCGATGGCGTATTCGCCAACGCGAC
>CAWESJ010000200.1:0-11467 GCA_963811015.1 uncultured Alphaproteobacteria bacterium
CGGCATATTGATCCCGCAAGCGCTCCACCGCCTCGACATAGATCCCGCCGTCTCGTCGAGCGCCTTCGTCACCACGGTGACGGATGTGGTCGGCTATGCGTCTTTTCTGGGGATAGCCACCCTCTGGTTCGGGCTGGGGTGAGCTGCGCGTCCTCCGCCCGGGCCAGCGCTTGTCCGGGCTTTGACGGCGCAATATCATTTTCCGAGCTGGTCGGCTCCGACGCAGCGGTTCGCATTCGAGACCATGCGAAAGAGGGAGTCCCATCATGACCGAGACGCGGCCGCCGCTCCCGCCCTTTACAACGGAAACCGCCGCAGCGAAGGCGCGCGCGGCGGAGGACGCCTGGAATAGCCGCGATCCGGCGCGCGTCGCGCTTGCCTACACGGAAGACAGCCGGTGGCGAAACAGGGCGGAATTCTTCTGCGGCCGGGCGGCGATCGCAGCGTTCCTCGCGCGCAAATGGGCGCGGGAGCTCGAGTATCGGCTGATCAAGGAAGTATGGGCGTTTCACGAAAATCGCATCGCGGTGCGCTTCGCCTATGAATGGCGCGACAATTCCGGCCATTGGTTTCGCTCGCACGGCAATGAGCAATGGGAGTTTGATCCCGCGGGGCTGATGCGCCGCCGCGAGGCCTCCATCAACGACGTGCCGATCGGCGAGGGAGAGCGGAAGTTCCGCTGGCCTCTCGGCGCGCGGCCCAAGGATCACCCGGGCCTGAGCGATCTTGGCTTGTGATTGAATTGCCTTCGAGCCGATGCGGCGCGCGCCGAGCCGGGCTCCTATGGGCGCTGCTCATACATAGCGGATCGTCGCGAACATGCCGGCATCCAAGTGGCGGAGGCGGCGGCGATGGAGCGTCCACCAGCTGGAAAGCACGGGATAGAAATCCTATTGCGGGTTTTCCAGGCTGAAGGTCTCAGTCACCTCGTCATAGGCGAAAAGCTCGCCATAACGGCCCCAGTTGACGACGCTTTTCAAGGTCCGCTCCGCATATTCGTCTGACATGTAATCCTCGAGCTCCTCGAGGAAGCGGACCGAGCGGGCGGTATGGGTGGGGCGATCGTCGAGCACGAGCTTGATGCGCGCCGCGAGCGGCACATAGGCGAGAAGATGGTCGCCGAAAAGCTTCTTGCGCGCGTCGACCTCGGCGTCGGCGAAGCGCAGCCCGGCGAGCGTCAATTTTATGTCGCCTTCCTCGATTTCCGCGAAACGCAGGAGCTGCAGGGTTTCGCCGACGGGGAACAATTCGTCGATCTCCATCTGCAGGCTGTCGGCCAGCGCCGGAAGATCGGCGCGGCCGAGATAAGGCTCGGCGGCGATTTCCTCGATCATGCCGGCGAGCGTGTTGGTGGAGATTTGCGGCAGGGCCATGGCGAAGCCAAGGCCGGGGAACGCCCCGTCCCGAGGACCGGCTGGCTCGGGCCGCTTGGTCATCAGGGCGTAGATCTTGTCGACCAATTGGCGGAACTCCGGATCGAGCCGGTTGCGCGGATGCTGCAGCCCGACATGGATCTCGGCGGCGACGCGGCCGGGATTGGACGCAAGCACGACGATGCGGTTGCACATCAGCACCGCCTCCTCGATATTATGCGTGACCATGAGGATCGCCTTGATCGGCATGCGGCCTTCGACCCAGAGATCGAGCAGATCGGTGCGCAGCGTTTCGGCGGTCAGCACGTCGAGCGCGGAGAAGGGCTCGTCCATCAGCAAGATATTGGGATGGACGACCAGCGCCCGAGCGAAACCGACGCGCTGGCGCATCCCGCCGGACAATTCCTTCGGGAAGGCGGATTCATATCCATCGAGCCCGATGAGATCGATCGCCTTCAAGGCGCGCCGGCGCGCCTCGTCTTTCGGGGTCTTTTTCGCGCGGAGGCCAAGCTCGACATTCGCGAGCACGGAGAGCCAGGGAAACAGGGCGAAGCTTTGGAAGACCATCGCGACCCCATCCACGGGACCGTTGACCGGCTGGCCAAGATAATCCACTTCGCCGTCCGCGGCCTTGGCGAGGCCGGAGACGATGCGCAAAAGCGAGGATTTGCCGCAGCCCGAGCGTCCGAGCAGGCCGACGATCTCGTTTTCGTTCAGGGCGAGCGAGACTTTGTCGAGAACCGCCGGACCTTGCTCGCCCGACCCGGTCTGATAATGCTGGCAGACGTTCCTCACCTCGAGCAAGGGTTTCTTGAGGGCAGGGGCGGTCCGCGCATTGGCGTCGAGCATGAAACTACCTCAATCGAGACGCAGCCGCTTTTCGGCCATGCCGAACAGCGGCCGCCACAGCAGACGGTTGAACATTATGACGAAGATCGACATCACGCCGACCCCGAGCACGATCTTCGGGTAGTCGCCATCGGCGGTGGCCTCGGCGATATAGGCGCCGATCCCATGCGCGGCAATCGTCCGATCCCCCCATTTGACATATTCGGCGACGATCGAGGCGTTCCAGGACCCGCCCGACGCGGTTAGCGCGCCGGTGACGTAATAGGGGAAAATCCCCGGAATGATGACGCTTTTCCACCAGTCCCAGCCGTGGATGCGAAAATTCGCCGCCGCCTCCCTGAGATCGTTCGGGAAAGCCGAAGCGCCGGCGATCACATTGAACAGAATGTACCATTGCGTGCCGAAAACGATCAAAAAGCTCAGCCATATGTCCGGATTAAGCGCGAATCGCACGATCAGCACGACGGCGACGGGAAAAATGACATTGGCCGGAAAGGCCGCCAGGAATTGCGCGAGCGGCTGGATTTTCTCGGCGAGCCTGGGCCTTAGGCCGATCCAGACGCCGACCGGGACCCAGACGAGGGTCGCGAGCGCCATGAGGACGATCACCCGCAGCATGGTGATGAGGGTGAACAATATCGCTTGCCTGAGATCGCTCCATGACAGGGTTTGGCGCGCATAATCGATGATGAGCCATGTCGCCCAAAGCGCGACGAGCCCGACGAGAATGAGCCAGAGCGCGTCAATGGCCCGGCTCACGCCGCGCGATTGCAGCGGCCGCGTCGAGGCGCGCGCCGGCGCGCCGGGCAATTCGAGACGCCAGAGCGCGATGCTTTGGAAAATCTGCCCCGGCCCGCGCGTCGCGGCGCGCAGCCAGCGGGTCCGCGTGAAGAGCGTGGTCACCCAGGACCTTTCCTTGGTCTGGCTCGCGGTCAGCTCGACCCGAAATCGCGATCCGAAGACGACCAAGGGACGAAACAAAAGTTGGTCATAGGCGATGATCACGACGAACATGGCGACGATCGCCGCTATGACGGCGGCGATGCTCTTTTGCTCGATCGCGAGCGCGAGATAGGCTCCGATGCCCGGCAGCTTGACCGTCGTGTCGCCGACCGCGATCGCCTCGGAGGCGACGACGAAAAACCAGCCGCCGGACATGGACATCATCATGTTCCAGATGAGCCCCGGCATGGCGAAGGGCGCGTCCAGCTGCCAGAACGTCTGCCAGCGCGAAAGCCCGAAGCCGCGCGAAACCTCGGAGAGGTCGCGGGGAACGCTGCGCAGCGACTGGTAAAACGAAAAGGCCATGTTCCAGGCCTGCGAGGTGAAGATCGCGAAGACGGCGGCGCATTCGGCGCCGAGGATCGAGCCGGGGAAAAGACCCAGGAAGAAGGTGACGGTGAAGGAGAGAAAGCCGAGAACCGGCACCGACTGCAAGACGTCGAGAATAGGGATCAGGATCATCTCGGCGCGCCGGCTTTTCGCCGCCAAGGTCGCATAGGTGAAGGTAAAAAGGAGCGAGGCCGCGATCGCCGCAAACATCCGCAAGGTGGTGCGGAGCGCGTAATAGGGCAGATTCCAATAGTCGAGCGAATTGACCGTCGATTCGGGCGCTTCAAGCGGCAAGTTCAGACCGCCGGAGATATGGGAGGCGGCGATGAAGCCAGCGAAAATCAGCGCAAGGGCGAACACGTCATATTGATTGGGAAGCGCCTTCCGGCCCAGCGAGGCGAAGGCGACGAACCGAGGCAGCATGGAAGCCTTTCACTGAATCGTTCGATGAGGCCTGGCGGGAGCGGGGTCGGCGAGCCTGAAGCCTGCCGGCGTCGCCTTCTTCTTGTCGAGAGGCGTGACATGTGGATGACGGCAAAGCTCCGTCCGACCCGAGCCATCTATTCTGTCGCGTCAACGGCCCGCCTTATGAGCGCGAGCAGGTCTTGTGTCCAGACCGTCCCCGCCGCAGAATGGCGCGCGCGAGGAATTTCGCGCGCGGCCCTGTCGAAACTCAGGCGGCGCGCCGTCGGACGCGCCCTTGGAGAAGTCCGCGAATGGGGTTTTCGACCCCTCGGCGGCGAATTTTACCATATGATTCGGCGCCGGTCGCTTTTTGGACTTGTTAACGCCCTATTACCGCCTTTGGCGTAAGTTGCCTTATTGATTGGTCAGGCTGTTGGATCCATGCGGCGATTTTCCTTTTCGCTCCTCGCGCTCGCCGTCTCGCTCTTGGTCGCGGGATGCGCCGGCGGCGGCATTGTCGACGACGCTCTCCCGAGCCCGATGGCCTATGAAGTCCATGGCATAGACGTCTCGAAATATCAGGGCGACATAGATTGGAGCAGCGTGCGCGCGTCGGGCGTGCGCTTCGCCTGGATCAAGGCGACTGAAGGCGGCGATCATGTCGACGAAAAATTCGCCGCCAATTGGGCCGCGGCCAAGGCCGCCGGCGTGCCGCGCGGCGCCTATCATTTCGCCTATTGGTGCCGTCCGGCGGAGGAGCAGGCCGCCTGGTTCACCGCCAATGTCCCCAATGATCCGGACGCCTTGCCGCCTGTCCTCGACGTCGAATGGAACGGGCAGTCGAAGACCTGCGCCAAACGCGTGCCGCGCGACGTCGCCATCGCTCAGATGAAAATCATTTTGGCCGCGATGGAGCGGGCCTATGGCAAGAAGCCGGTGATTTATACGGCGGTCGATTTCCACCGCGACGTGATGCAAGGCGAATTCACCGATTACGCGATCTGGGTCCGCAGCGTGAAATGCCATCCCTCGGTGAAATACGGCAATAGGCAATGGCATTTCTGGCAGCATACCGCCGAGGGCCATGTGCCCGGCATCCGCGGCTATGTCGACCGCAACGCCTTCAATGGAACCGCGAAAGAGTGGCAGGCCTGGCTTGCCGGCGTCACGGCCTCGGGCACGCGGGCGGAGACGCCGGCGACCACGACTGCGACCCAAGCGCGGTTATAGTCGGGGGAAGCCCCCAAGCCACGGCGGGTCTCGAAGCCCTAATAAGATCTCGAAGCCCCAATAAGAAAGGCCGCCTTTTCGGGCGGCCTTTCCATTGCCGGACCGCAGTCCGCAATCCCGGATCTCGTCAGGAGGCGAAGGCCTCGAAGGCGTGAAGCCAGGTCTGGGCCCGCAGCGTGAGACAATGAGACACTGGATCACCTCCTTTCAATTGTTGAAGATGACACATTATAGGCGGCGGCGGGGCCTTTGCCAATAGGCGCGCGCTCTTCTGCGCGCGGGGCTTGCGGCTCCTGACGCGCGTGGATCTATTTGATTCCGACGACCATCGAATCCGGACCGACCAGCGGCTCGACGCGCGTCTCGGCGAACCCCGCGTCGCGCATCCACGCCTGACAGTCGGCGCCGGTATAGTCGAAGCCGCCCGGCGTTTCGATCAGCATGTTCAAGCTCATCAAAAGGCCGAAGGCGTTCTGCCTTCTCTCGTCGTCGATAAGCGCCTCATAGACGATAAGGGCGCCGCCCTTTGGAAGCGCGTCATAGGCCTTGGCGAGCAGCATGCGTTTCTGCGTCAGGTCCCAATCGTGCAGGATATGGCCCATGACGACGACCTCCGCGGCTGGGAGCGGGTCCGTGAAGAAATTTCCGCCGCGAAACGCGACCCGGTCCGAGACCGCGTTGGCGTTCGCGAAATCTTCGAAGATCGGCTGAACTTGAGGGAGATCGAAGCCTATTCCGGCGAGATGCGGATGGCTGCGCGCCAAGGTGGCTGCGACCATTCCTTGCGCCGCTCCGACATCGACGAAAGTTTTAAAGTCCTTCCAGGGGAATTTGGCGGCTATTGCCTGGGCGGCGCCAGCGCTCACCCCGCTCATCGCGGCCAGAAAGGAGCGCAGGCGATCCGGATCGGCGTAGAGCGCGGCGAATAGGTCGCCCAACTCCTTGCTCTCGTTTTGCTGCCGGCCCGTCCTCAGCGCCTCGGTCAGCGCCCCCCAAAATCCATAGAGGCGCGCATTGGCCATTTCGAGAAGGCCGCCGACATAGCTCGGCTTTGCGCGATCGAGGAAAAGCTCGGCCTCGGCGCTATTTAAGTAAATTCCATCCCGCCTCTCGAGCAATTTGAGCGCGACGAGGGCGTCGAGAAAGTCGCGCGCGGCGCGCTCATGAAGGCCGAGCCGCTGCGTCAAGGCGGCCAAATCGCGCGGACCTTTGGCGAGCTCGGTGAAGACCCCGAGCTCCACCGCGCTCAGCAGCGCTTTCGAGCTCCAAAATCCAAAGCCTATGTTGAAAATTTTTTCGGGCGTTGGGGCGAGGGTCATGGCTTGGTCCCCTTATCGGCCGCAAGGCCGGCGGCCGAGCCGGCGCGAGACGGAGGTTTCAATCTGCGCGGCGCGCGCGCGGCGGCCGCGTCTCCATAGCTCATGCCGCGTCGAAATGCGCCAAGGCCTTTCGCGCGATCATGCGCGCGATCGGTATCGCCGAGGTCGCGGCGGGCGAGGGCGCGTTGCAGACATGCAGCATTCTCGGCGTCTCCGCGAAAAGAAAGTCATCGGCGAGGGTTCCGTCGCGCAGCACGGCCTGCGCGCGTATCCCGGTCCGGGATTCCGCGAGATCGTCGATCGTGAGGCTTGGGCAATATTTCTGGCATTGGGCGAGATAGGAGCGTTTCGACAAGGCGCTTCGCAACTCCGCCGCGCCGGGGCCGAGATGCGCGAGAACCGCTTTCCAAAATCCCGGAAACGCGGCGTAGGCGGCGACGTCGCGGGCGTTGAAGGAAAATTTCTCATATCCCTCGCGGGCGAAGCCGAGCACGGCGTTCGGGCCGAGGATCAGGCCGCCCTCGATTGTTTTGGTCAGGTGAATTCCCACAAACGGCAAGGCGGGATTGGGGACAGGATAGATCAAATGGTTGACGAGGCCCGCCCGCGACCGCGGCAAGGCATAAAACTCGCCGCGAAACGGCACAATCTGATGATCGATCGCGACGCCGGCCAGTCTGGCCAGCCGGTCGGATTGCAGGCCGGCGCAGGCGACGAGCGATCTGGCGCGGAAGGTTTGCCCAAGGGTCGAGACGGCGACCTCTGCGGCGCTTTCCTGAATGGCGAGGACTTCCGCGCCAAGATGCAAATCGCCGCCCTTCGCGGCGCAGATTTGGGCCAGCGCTTCGCTGACGCGCCGATAGTCGACGATCGCCGCCGACGGGATGAAGAGCGCGGCGAGACCACTGATATTGGGCTCCCGGCGGGCAAGCTCGGCGCCGTCGATCGGTTCGGCCGTGACTTGGTTTTGCTTCGACCGTTCATAAAGCGCGTCGAGACGCGCGCGCTCGGCCGCGTTCGTCGCGACGACGAGCTTGCCGCAGGCCTCGATCTCTACGCCATGTTCGGCGCAAAAAGCCTTTGTGGCTTCCGCGCCCTCGCGGCAGAGCCGCGCTTTCAGGCTTCCCGGCGCATAATAGAGACCCGAATGAACAACTCCGCTATTGCGCCCGCTCTGGTGCCGCGCGATCCCGCTTTCCTTTTCGAGGATGAAGATCGACGATTGCGGGCGGGCGCGCAGGATTTCGACGGCCGTCGCCAGGCCGACGATCCCCGCGCCGATGACGCCATAATCATAGATCATGCGCATCTCACGGACGTTGCTCGCCACCTGTGGCGGCGGCGCTAAACGCCTGGCGGAATCGCGCTAATTCCGACGGGTCGATGTCGGAGACGGCCCAGTAGTCGAAGGCGCCCTCGCGCCAGCCGAGAATTTGATAGCCGTCAAGGGATTGCGCTGCTTCTGGGGCCGGCTCGCGCGCGGGGAGCGAGGTCAGGCTGATGAGATGCTCGTTGTGGCGATAGACAAGTGTCGCCGCGGGCTGGCCGGCGATGACGTCGATCCTGCCTCCAACAAGGGGAAAGCCCTTCGCCGCGAGATCCGCCACCCGGGGCGCAAGCGCGAAATGCGTGGCGAACCAGGGCTTCACCATGTGCCGATCCGAGGAGGCGACGTCCACCGGCTGGCCGGACAAAAGGCCGCGCTTGTGATTGGCCAAAAGCGCATCGGTCAAGCCCGCCTCGGCGAGCTTCGCGCCTTGGTTATGCGGCGCGATCGCGAGATAGGTCGCGGAGGCGGCGAGCCCGGCCGCGAGAACGGCTGATGCCGCCAAGGCGCGCCATTGCGGCGCGGCGCGCGCCAGGGGCTCGGCCACGGGTGAGGCCGCCATGGCGACGATGCGCTGGCGCAAGGCTGGAGGCGCCGCAGGTTTGCCGAGCTCCCGCCGCATGAGCCGCTGCAGCGCCTGCAGAGCGGCATATTCGGCGGCGAGCTCTTCGCACGCGGCAAGGCGCGCTTCGACCTGGAGCATCCCCGCCGCATCGAGTTCGCCATCGAGGGCCGCCTGGATGAGAAGGATGTCGTCGCCCGATTTCATGTCGGCCCAGCTTTCCCCAGAACCGTGATCAGATGCCGGCGGGCGCGGGCGAGGCGCGACATGACCGTGCCAACCGGCGCGCCAGTCAGTTCGCCGATTTCGCGATAGCTCAGAGCGCTGACGTCGCGCAACAGGAATGTCTCCTTGTAGGGCGGCGGCAAGGCTGCGATCGCCGCCTCCAGAGCGCGCGCTTCGGATTTCTCGATCAAGGCTTCTTCCGGCGTCGCGGCGTGGTCGGAGAGCGCTTCGGCTTCGAAATCGCCGGCGGGCTGCAGAGCCTTGGGCCTATTGCGCGCGAGCCAAGTGAAGGCCGTATTGCGCGTGATGGAGAGGAGCCACGCGCGAGCGTTGCCGCCGGCGTATTGCTCAATGCCTTTGAGGGCGCGCAGGCAGGCTTCCTGCACAATGTCCTCCGCATCCGCGCCATTGCCGCAAAGCCACCGCGCCAGCGCATAGGCGTCGTCGAGGTGGGGCAGGACCACCGCCGCGAACCTTTCGTTCAAGCTCTTTTCCGCCACGCCTGGACCTGCATCAAAAGCTTCGCGGAGGAAACATAGGCCGCAGTCGAGGCCTTGTCGCGCCGCCGCGAACGCCGCGCGTGCGACGCTATCGCCTCCCGACAGTTTCGGGGCGTGTCAATTCGCACGAGCCGTCAGGCGATGCGCGTCAATGCGGGCCCGACTTGGGCTTGACCTGCGCGCGGAGCCGAAACTTCCCGCCGAAGCCTGTCTTGACGGCGCCGCCCGAGGCCGGCGGGCGCGACGCCAGCGCATAGGTCCGCGCCATCAAAATATCCGCCATCTCCTGGCGATCCTTGATATGGGCGATCTCCTCGAATGGGATCGGCGCCCCGATCTCCACGCGAAGAGTCGCGCCGATCCGCGTCTTCACCTCGCGGAAAATCAATGAAATACGCAGCGTTTCGCTGATATGGCTCGCGATCTGGAAAAGCCTGCTGTTCTGGCCATCGAACCAGACTGGCGCGACCGTCGCTTTTGAGCGCTGGATGAGCTGGGCGACAAACGGCTGCCAGCGTGCGTCGACGGCCGGCCGGCGGCCGAGCCGATCGGGCGCCGTCGAGACCGCGCCGGCGGGAAACACGATGACCGCGCCGCCTTTCTCGAGCGTGGCGCGCGCCGCCGCGCGCGACTTGAGGTTGGTTTCCAGAGACTCGGGCGAACCGCTGAAGTCGATCGGCAGGATGAAATCCCGAATTTCCTCGGCGCGCATGAGGACCGCATGAGTAAGCACGCGAAAGTCCTGCCGCGTCTTTTGCGCGAGCCAGGAGATGACAAGTCCGTCAAGCACGCCATAGGGATGATTGGCGACGATGACAAGCGGCCCGGCGCGCGGCAGGCGCGCCAAAGCCTGCTCGTCATAATGAACGTCGAGCGCCAAGGAGCGCACGGCCGCGGCCCAAAAGCTTTCGCTCGAGCGCGGATTGCGGCGATTGGCGAGGTAAAGGCGTTTCAGGGCGGGTTGGCCGGTCGCCTTTTCCACCCATCGAATGAGCTGGCGCTTGACCGGCGGATCGGTTGGCGCGGCATAGCTGAAAAGGTAGTCGTCCATCGCGTTGAGATATTCCGGCTGCATGACTGATAAGTGACGATGCGGATGGTCTTGCCGCGCCAGGCCGATCCGGCGACAAGCGCCGCTCACGGGAGCCGCATGAGCGGTTGCCCGACGCAAATGACTTCTCCCTCCCGCAGGTTTTCGCATAGCGTGAATCCGCTCGGCGCAAAAACGATGATCGTCGATCCGTGCTCAAACCAGCCCATTTCCTCGCCTTTGCGAAATGTCGCGTCGCAGGGAATCACATGCGTCCCGCGCCGCGCGGGATTGAGCAGGCCGTCGAGAAAGCGCAGCCTTATGCTGGCGACGAGAATGGCGGCGACGGGCGCCAATGTGACGATATGGCCGCTCGCCGTCAGCCGCGTTTGCAGCAAAGCGCGTTCGTTCTTGCAAAAGAGCTTCTCGACCCGCTTGAGCGCAACCGGGTTAACATTCCAGACGTCGCCCGAAATATAGGTCGCCTGCTCCACGCGGCAGTCGTGCGGCGCATGAAAATGATGGTACATGCTGGACTTGAGCCGCAGCGTGACGTAAAGCCCGTCGCGATATAAATCCACAAGTTTCGGATCGTGGAGAAACTCTTGCAGCGTATATGAAAATCCCTTGATTTGCATGAGCTTCACGCCTTCGATCGCGCCAGACGCGCCGACGATTGCGTCGCATGGGCTCACAAGCGTCGCGGCGTCCTGGTCGATCGGACGGGCGCCGTCCTTGATTTCCCTGACGAAGCAATCATGCAGGCTCGCGAACCGCGTCTTTTTGGCTTCGCTCAGATCCAAATCGGCGAAGAGGCGCCAAACGCCGATGGAGGCGTCGCGCACGAGCGGCTGCTCGATCTTGCTGAACCAGCCCATGAACCGCGTCGCCAGGCGCCGCGGAATTCGATTGGTCAGCAGAAAATTGAGATCCTCTTGCTGAGTTAGTCGTGCGATAAGGGATCGAATTGTCATGATGCGGTGGTTTCGCCTCTCTAGAGCATGTTTGCGAAAAAGTTGACCGACTTTTTCGATGAGAACATGCTCCAACATCTTTGAAATCGAGCGATTTCTTATCGACCGAATGAGTCCCTTCGGTCGATAGGCGCTCTAGGTCCTGGAACGATGGAATCTCGCTATACACTTATTGCGCTCTATGCGCTCGGCGCGGGCGCGTTGACAATATCGATTGTGAAGCTGAAGAGGCGGCTTGAGCTGTCCAAGGCGAAGCACAGATCCTTGACCGGTCATTCGCGCATGGCGCGGCGGGTCGATTCGCTCGCGCCCTTCTATGAATATGACGACCAAGAATTCTT
>CAWESJ010000201.1:0-7736 GCA_963811015.1 uncultured Alphaproteobacteria bacterium
CCGCCGAAGCGGGCCGGCCAGAAAGCCGCGCCCTTCGCAAGCGGGGGCCGAAGCCCTGCGGCCGGCGCCCTCCAGGCCGCCGGATGGAACAGGTGGAAATGGCGCGCCTGTTGATCTCGCCATTTGGATCCGAGGGCCGCCGCCTTCGCGACGCGGCGCAGCGAGGGCGCGCGCGCGAGCGAGGCGGCTATCGCTTCGCTGCCGCGAGGCAAGCCGGCGATCAACCCGAAAATTGTGGTCAGCGTCTTGACGCCGGCCAGTGTCGGCGCCTGCCGAAGACCAAAATATGCGGCGATTTCCGTGACATAAGCGCCGAGCGCCGCCGCCTGGTCGGCGAGCGCCTGGAGCTCGGGGGCGAGGCGAAGAAAATCCGCCGGCTGGAGGTTCGTCCGGCGCGCTCCGAAATAAACATGGCGGTCAAGCGGCCCCGCGCGCGCGGTCAGTTCGGCGAGGCGCTTGGTCCGCTGAACCTTCTCCTCGAAATCGTCCCGGCTCCAGAGCGCCGCATCCTCGACGAGCCGCATATCGGCGGCGTCGCCGCATCCGGCCGCGGCGATCTGGATCGACAAAGCTTCATATGGCGTCATGGCGGCGTCGCCGATGGGCGCATGGAGGCGGCGGGCGACATGGTTCAGACGGTCGCGCGCCGCGGTCAGCGCCTCGACAGTCTCGCCCTCGCCAATGACGGATGCGCGCTGCAGCGTCTGGTCGAGCCGGCTCGCGACGAGGCGCTTGTTTGTGGTGTGGCTATGGAGCTCGAGGCAGATGTCCTCGAGGCCGGCCTTGCGCAGGCGGTCATGAACCACAGTGAGCGCGGCCATTTTTTCGGCGACGAAAAGCACGGATTTCCCGTCATGGACGGCGGCGGCGATGATATTTGCGATCGTTTGCGATTTGCCGGTGCCTGGAGGCCCCTGAACGACAAGATTGCGGCCGGCGCGAACGGTCTCGATGACGCGCGTTTGAGAGGAATCGGCGTCGACGACCTGGACGAGATCGACGGGATTGAAGATGTCGTCGAGCTTCGCCGCCTCGGGAAAAATCGGGCGCTCGCTGGCGAAGCCTTCGGAGAGCAGGCCGCGGAGAAGCGGATGCGAGGCCAGCGCGTCGTTTGGCCAATTGGCGGGGTCGAGATCGCGCACCATCAGAAGCTTCGAGAAGGAATAGAATCCAAGCTCCATCCCTTCCGCTTCGATCGACCATCTGCGCTTCGAGGCGATCGCGGTCGCGACTTTCGCGAAATAGGCGCAAGGCGACCAGTCTCCGGTCTCAGGAACGTCGGGGAGCGTAATGCCGAACTCGCTGCGCAGCCGCTCCTGCAAAGCCTGGTTCGTCGCGATGTCGTCGTCGCGATATTTCAAGTCGAAGGTCGAGCGCTTGGCGTCGCGGACGAGGGCCGCCGGAAGCAGGATGAGCGGCGCCTGCCGGACAATGTCCGATCTATCGTCCTCATACCAGCGCAGAAAGCCTTGCGCGAGAAACAGGATATTGACGCCGCGCTCCTCTTCCGCGGTCTTGGCGTCGCGATGCATCGCATGCAAGCGCCTTTGCAGCAATTCCGGCGAGAGCCCCGTCGGCAGGCCGGCGCGGCCGTCATAGGACCTGGCCGGCACGAGACGCGGACCTTTCTGCGCCGGCGGCTCCTTGCGCCCATCATCGGCGTCGTCGCTCGATAGGAACCGAAGCGGCTTGCCGTCGCGGACCAGGCTTTGAAAGACGGATTCCACATTTGCGCCGACGATCGGCAAGGCGCGGCTGCGCTTGGTTCCGCGCGGCGTGTGAATGAGGCGATTGCGCGTTCCGGTTTCAATGAGCTTGAGGCGGGCTTCGTCGAGAAGCTGATCGACATGGCTCTCGGTCGCGCGGGTTCGTTTGCGCGCTGTCTTGATCGAGGTGACGTCGCCCATGTTTTTCATCCTCCCGGCGCCGAGCGGACGCCGCAATTTAGTCATAAAAACGCCTCATTTATTTTCGTAAGGCTTAGCTCCTGCTGGGTAAAGAAAAATATCAGTCATCATTATTTATGCTGAATTGAGAGTTACGCAGATGTCCGCTGGGCCTCTACTGGCGTTAACCATACGAAAATCGACCTCGCGGGGAGCCGAACGTCGGGCGCGGACGCGGCCTTTTCGCCCAGCGCCGGCGCAATGAAAGAAAAAGGCCCATCCTTGCGGACGGGCCTTGTTGATCCGGGAGGGTCCGCGGGGTCAGAAAATGTCGGGAACGCCGTAATAGTCATTGATGCGCCGCCCTTCGGCTTGCGACCAATCATAGGCGGCCTCATGCGAGAACTTCGGCGCGTTCGCGAGCTTGTCCTGGTCGATCTCGATCTCATAGGCGTCGATCGACGCCTTGTAGCGAAGCTTTTCCCACGGGATCGGAAAATGCTCTTCTCCTATGCCGAAAAACCCGCCGAAACCAATAATCGCATAGGCGACCTTGCCGCTGCGCTTGTCGATCAGCAGACCCTCGATCGACCCGATGCGCTCCGCGTCGGGAAGGTAGATGTCCGAACCTTCGATCTTGCCGATCGAATATGTCTCGATAGACTCTTGCGCCGCTGATGCCGTCGTGATCGCCATGGTGGATGCTCCTGGTTCGCCCCGCCGCAAAACGCCGCGATCCGCTGGCGGTTCCGCCTCTCGCCTTGCGCCGCAGGGCCGCGCGTCCCAATCGAGGCGAGCGCCCTGACCCGCCGCAATCCCGCGCGGCGCGTGCGGGCTGACGTGAAATGAGGCATGATGGCCGCGCGAGCCGATTTGCCGGCGCCGGAGTGAATTGGATCTGGATTTTGGCGTTTTCGATTGCGCATGATCCTTTTGCGCCGCTTGTCGCGGCTTTTGCGGATCGCGTCCTTGCAGCGGAGGCCTGATGATGAAAGCCATCCTGATCCCGGTCGAGGAGCACGCGGTGATGGGGGCGGCGCTCGAGACCGCGCTGCTGCTGGCGCGGAGGTTCGACAGCTATATGGAGGGCGTCGCGCTCGGGCCGGACATAGCCGATCTGGTCGGCGCCGATTTCTCCCTGAGCGGCATTGTCGCGGATGATCGCGCGCGCCGCGATTTCCTTGACCATGGCCGCAATTTCTTTGAAACTTTCATGGCGGCCAACAAGATTCCGCGTCAGGGCGCCGATGCGGCCGGCCCTTCATTTGGATGGGCGGGCGACGCGCTCGTCTCCGACAATGGGATCGGGGAATATGGCCGGATCTTCGACGCGATCGTCGTCGGCAGGCCGGGGCCCGGACCGCGCCAGCCGCGCAGATCCACTTTCGAGGCGGCGCTGTTTGAAAGCGGCAGGCCGGTTCTCATCGCGCCGCCGTTTCCGCTGGAAACGCTCGGCGAAACGATTGTCGTCATTTGGAACGGCAGCACCGACACCGCCCGCACAATAGCTTTCGCAATGCCGCTTCTCGCGCGCGCGAAGGATGTGGTCGTCCTGAATGTTCCGGGTCCGCGCCTGCCGGGACCGACCGAGGATCAGCTCGCCAAGAGCCTGCGGCGCCATGGCGCGCCGGCCCGAGTTCGTCTTGATCGGCGAGGCCGCGAAATCAGCCGGCGCGACGCTCCTGGAGACGGCGGCCATGCTTGGGGCCGACCTGCTCGTCAAGGGAGGCTATACGCGCAGCCGATTGCGTCAGTTCATCTTCGGCAGCGTGACGAGCGAAATCCTCGCCGACGCCAATCTGCCGGTCTTCATGGCGCATTGAGGCAAGCGCAGCCCGCTGGAGATCAGAAACATGCTCCAAGTTACCTCTCGATCCAAAAAGATGATAATTTCATATGGCTTGAAGCCGCATCGCGGCAATTCGCAAGAGCGCCGCCGGGCCGTCAATTTTAGGGAGCCAGACCTATGATAAATCGCCGTTTTTTGATCGCGGGCGTCGGCGCGGCGGGTTTTCTGTCGGCGGAGTTGGCGTTCGTCGCGACCGCGCCCGCCCAGGCGGCGGCGAATGCGATCGCCGCTTTCGACAAGGATAATGACGGCACGCTCGATCTGGTCGAGGTCAAGGCGGCGGCCGACGCTTTCTTCGACAAGCTCGACAAGGACAAGGACGGGACGCTAGACAAGAAGGAAATCGGCGGCCGGCTCAGCAAGAAGGAATTCGCGGCCGGCGACCCCGATCATGACGGCACTCTCACCAAGGACGAATATTTCGCCATTGTCGAGAACCTCTTCAAATCCGCCGATGTCGACAATGACGGGACGCTCGACGCCAAGGAGCTCCGCAGCAAGGCTGGGCGCGCGCTCTTGCGGCTTATTCGATAAGGCGCCGGCTGAACCTAAGCCGCAGCCGACCGCGGCGCGGCGGAAACAATGCAAGCGCTCGCGCGTTGACTTAGCGCATGTTCCGAAAAAGTTGATCGACTTTTTCGATCAGAACATGCTCCAAGTCTTTGATTTTGAGCGATTTCTTGTCGACCGAATGATTCCATTCGGTCGGAAAGCGCTCTAAGCCATCATGGAACCCTTTTCAGCCGGATCCGCCATGCCCTCCAAGCTCGATCAATTGAAAGCCGTGACGACGGTCGTCGCCGACACCGGCGATTTGGATGCGATCCGCGCATTCGCGCCGGTCGACGCCACCACAAATCCGAGCTTGATCCTCAAGGCGGCGCAAATGCCGGCCTATGCGAATCTGGTCGAGGAAGCGATCGTCTGGGGGCGGAGCCGCAATCATTTGACGAGCGAAATCACCGACCGGCTCGTCATAAACTTCGGCGTGGAGCTGACCAAGATCGTTCCCGGCCGCGTCTCGACCGAAGTCGACGCCGATCTTTCCTTCGACGTCGAGGGCACGATCGCAAAGGCCCGCGCGATCATCGCCGCCTATGAGGCGCGGGGCGTGGCGCGGGAGCGGATCTTCATCAAGGTCGCCGCTACCTGGGAGGGCGCGGCCGCCGCGAAAATTTTGCAGGCCGAGGGAATCGACTGCAATATGACCCTCGTCTTCTCGCTCGCCCAGGCCGTCGCCTGCGCCGATGCCGGAGCCTTTCTGATCTCGCCCTTCGTCGGGCGCATCCTCGATTGGCATGTCAAGGCGGAGGGCAAGACCTATACGGCCGAAACCGATCCGGGCGTGCTGTCGGTGCGCCAAATCTACAATTACTTCAAAGCCTATGGCGTCGCGACCGTGGTCATGGGCGCCTCCTTCCGCAATATTGGCGAGATCGAGGCGCTCGCCGGCTGCGACCGCTTGACCATATCGCCTCAATTGCTCGACGCGCTCGCCAAGGACTCCGGCGATTTGCCGCGCCGGCTTGATCCGCAGACCGCCGCCGCCCAGGCGCCGGCGCGTATGTCGCTCGATGAAAAGACCTTCCGTTTCATCGTGAACGAGGACGCCATGGCGACCGAAAAGCTCTCCGAGGGCATCAGGATCTTCGCCCGCGACCTGCGCTTGCTGCGCGAGCTTGTGTCGCAGCGGCTCTTGGCCGCTGCTTGAGCCCGCCGCCCCTATTGGTCTAATTCTCCAGACGGAAAGCCAAGCCGCAGGCGCATGACGCCGAAAGCCGGCTTCCGCATTTTGGGCGACAACAGCCTCTGCGATAGTCTCGAATAAAGAAGGGTCAGGCGATGACGATAGAACTCAAGCTCTTGGTGTGGACTGTGGCGCTCGCCTTCGCGCAAATGCTGCTCGCGGTCGTCGGAGCCACGCAGCAGCTCGGCATAGACGAGCTTGCCGGCAACCGCGAATATACGCCAAAGCTGACGGGGTGGGCCGACCGAGCCCGCAAGGGGCAGCTGAACATTCTCGAGAATCTGGCGCTTTTCGCGCCGCTGGTTCTCGTCGCGCAGATCGCCGGGCGGACCAATGCGACGACGGCGCTCGGAGCCGAGATATTCTTCGCCGCGCGCGTGATCTATGTTTTTGTCTTCGCAGCGGGCGTTCCCTATTTGCGCACGCTCGTATGGGCCGTGTCGGTCGTCGGCCTGATCATGATCTTCAGCCAGCTTCTTTGAAGCGGATCAGACTTCTCGGAAGCCGAAGCCCCGCCGCGCCGACTTGGGCGCGGCGGACCGGACGCGACGGAACCGATAGGGGCGACGGCTCAGGCTTCTTTCGTCTTCGGCGTGAAAACCTGGCGGCCGCGATACATGCCGGTCTTCAGATCGACATGGTGCGGGCGGCGCAATTCCCCGGAATCCTTATCCTCCACATAGGTCGGCGCCTTGAGCGCGTCGGCGGACCGGCGAAATCCGCGCTTCATGGGGGATGTCTTGCGTTTCGGAACAGCCATATCGTTCTCTCAATCCTCGGGACGATCGTCAAAAAGCCAAATGTCGTTCGGCTTGATCATCCGATAAAGCAAACGAGCGAACCCCGACCGAATGGCGCGCAAGGGCCGACGCCCCCCGCGCCGGCCAGCGGCCCGCTCTCTATGCGAAAGCGCCTCTTACAATGAAATCCGGCGTCTGGCTATCCCGAAAACAGTCTTACCGGACGCATTCGGCGAGAGTCTCGGCCCCGCGCGCGCGGTTCAGGATCCGCGCGGCGAGGGCTGCGTGGCGGCGCGTCGGTCGGGCCGGATCGCGTCGGCGCGGACTGGGCAGGGCGGTGGCGAGCAGGGCGGCTTCGGCGGCGTCGAGCCTGTCCGCGCTTTTATGGAAATAGCGCCGCGCCGCGGCCTCCGCGCCGAAAACGCCTTCGCCCCATTCGGCGATATTCAGATAGACTTCGAGAACGCGGCGCTTGGGCCACGCCAGATTGAGCAAAAGCGCCAGCGGGATTTCCATCCCCTTGCGAATGAAGGAGCGCGACGGCCAGAGAAACAGATTCTTCGCGGTTTGCATGGTGATGGTCGAAGCCCCGCGCGCGGGGCCGTCTTCATCCGCCTCCTCGACAACCTCCCGAAGCGCCCCCCAGTCCACCCCGTCATGCCGGCAAAACAGCGAATCCTCCGAGGCGATGACCGCGGCGCGCAAGGACGGCGAAATGCGCTCGAGCGGAACATATTGGCGCTCAACCAATTCGCCTTCGATCCAGCGCCCCAGCATCAGCGTCGAGACCGGCGGCCAGAATCGATAGACGAAGATCAAGGCGGCGACGCCGACAGCCAGCGCCAGCGCAACGCGCGAGACGATGCGAAGAAATGCGCCGAAATAGCGCGTTTGGCCAGATCGCGAGGACATGCGGCGAGCCTTGACCGATCTTGTCCAATCGGGCAAGCCCAGCGGTGGCTTCACGGGCCGGACCCGGCTGGCGCGATCCGTGCGCCGGCGAAACCAAGGGAATTTCAACGCAATGACGCTTGGCTCGGCGGCAGCCGAATTCGAGACGAGGCTGAACGCCGTCGCCGCCGCGGCCGAGAGCCTTCTGGACCGGCTTCTCGGGCCCTCGCCGCTTCCGGGCGAAACGGCGCGCCCGCCGCGCTTCCTCGAAGCCATGCGCTATGCGAGCCTCGGCGGCGGCAAACGACTTCGTCCTTTCCTTCTGATCGAGACGGCGCGGCTGTTTGGCGTCGAGGGCGAGGGCGTTCTGCGCGCGGCGGCGGCGGTGGAGATGATCCATTGCTATTCGCTCGTGCATGACGATCTTCCGGCGCTCGACAATGATGATTTGCGACGCGGCCGCCCGACCACGCATAAGGCTTTCGACGAGGCCACCGCCATTCTGGTCGGCGACGCGCTTCTCACTTACGCCTTCGACGTGACCGCCGACGCGGCGACCCATGCCGATCCGGCCGTTCGCAGCGAACTCGTGCTAATTCTTGCCCGCGCCGCAGGCTTGGGCG
>CAWESJ010000202.1:0-7540 GCA_963811015.1 uncultured Alphaproteobacteria bacterium
TACCCTGAAAGCATCAGCTCGTAGCTAGCAAAGTTTTGAGGAGAGGTCAGCTAGACTGCTCGGAAAAATTTGAAAAGTTTTTTTAAAACTCTCTCCTTAAGACGATTTTCTTAAAGCGCTTTTCTCCTCTATTAGTCGGAGCCTCTATTAATAGCCAAGCCTTTCTAGCGTCAGGTGGACGAGAGCATAATCGCCTAAGCGCTCACGCCAATAGTTTAAATCACGAAGGGAATCTTTAGCTGAACGGTGATGCTCAAGAGTACCATTATTGATGAAGTGATCAACAAGCTCAGAAAAGTTGTGCTGATTCTTATGTTTGCTAAAATTGAACTGTCCTTGCTTGATCTGCCTTTCCACATCGATCGCCCAGTCGTCAGCTTCCTGCTTACGGGCAAAATGATTGCGGACAGTAGGATAGCCTTTGATGCGGACGACTGCTCGCCATCCAGTTACTTTTCCTTCTTTATTTTTGCGTTTATAAATTGATGCCATTGCTCAAACATTTTGTTGTTTAGGGTTCGAGCGGCTGGATGGTGCTGGTAAAGATTGTTTTTGATTGCACCGCCATTGCACCGCGGAGCCAATATTAAACTTGATTATTGATATTCAATCAAGCTAAATGATGCTCAGAAGTGCGTGTAAAAGAGTGGGGCAAGCTGGATTTGAACCAACGACCAGCGGGTTATGAGTCGGTTGATCTTCCATTAAAGAGCGTAAAAGAGAGTACATAGGCACAGTAAAATTAGCGGTTTTTTAAAATGCCAATTGTGCTATGAACAATACGGGCGTGCAAATCGCCAAGCCAAAAACGCCAGACACGATCGTCGTCGGCGCGCTGCAAGGCACGCCCGGCAACGCCACAGGGTATGAATACGGTTATTCTGTAACGCAAAACGGCTACACCGCCGACAAGTCCGGCAAGGACGACAATTTCCGCGGCGAGACGGTCTTCCACAACACGCTTTATGTCAGCAAAGGCAGCGGCAGCAATGGCGTCGACACGGTCTATCAAGTCGGCGCGCCCGGCGTGTTGCCGACGGAACTGACGGCCTCCGCCACGCAATTCGCCATCCTCCCCGGCTTCCCGAACGGCCTCGCCAAGGCCATATCCACCGATCCGACCTCCGCAAAATTCGCGACCACCAACTTCCATCCGTTCGGAATTTGGTTTGCGAACGCCACCACGCTCTATGTCGCCGACGAAGGCGACGGCGTGAACACGCCGGCGAACACGGGCCAGAACCCCAACGCGGGTCTGCAGAAATGGATTTTGAGCGGGGGGACCTGGCAGCTCGCCTACACGCTGCAAAACGGCCTCGGCCTCGGCGTGCAATATAGCGTCGCCGGCCTGGCTTCGAGCCTCAACCCCGCCACGGACGGGCTGCGCAATATCGCCGGAAAATTGAATTGGGACGGCACCGTCACGATTTTCGCCGTCACCTCGACGGTCAGCACGTCCGGCGACCAGGGCGCCGATCCAAACAGGCTCGTCTCGATCACGGACCGTCTCGCCGCCACGAGCCTTCCCGCCAACGAAAAGTTCAACATTTTGGACACCGCCCGCTACCAACAGGTTCTCCGCGGCGTCGCCGTAATCCCCTGAGCGGAGCTTAAGACGACACGCGGGGCGGCTGGGACCGCTCGAGCAATTCGACACGATGCGAAGTCGGCCCCGCCGCCTTCCAACACACAAGCCGTCTTTCCCAACATGGCTAAAGGGGGGCTTCGGCCGCGTCCTTTAGCTCACGATGATTTTGGATTGAATCAATCCAAAATCATGACCGTGATCGATTCCAAAAGTTTAGAGCGGGATGCGGGCGGAAAACCGCAGCTGCTTTTCCTCATCCCGCTCGAGCCGGCGCTTTTGGTTATACGTGGCGCGCCAGAACTTCCCGCACGGCCGCGACAAGCTCCGCCTCCTTGACGCTGAATTGCGCCTTGGCGCGAAGCTCGAGATAATCGGCGCGATCCTTGGTCGAGGCGGCGAGCTCGGCGCCGAGGGCGAGATCGCGGATCGCGACCTCGCCTTTCTCGCGCTCGTTCGAGCCCTGGATGATGGCGCAGATCGCGCCGCGCTTGTCGGCGTATTTGAGCTGCGCGTTCATGCCGGACGCGCCTAGATAAAGCTCGGACTTGACGCCGGCGTTCCGAAGGGCTGTGACGAAGCCCTGGTAGCGGGCGATTTCGGCCTTATCGAGGACGAGGACGATCACCGGCCCCCGCGCGGCCGCGCGGGCGACAATGGGCGAGCCGATCGCCTTCAGCGCCGAATAGAGCCGCGAGACGCCGATGGAAAAGCCGGTCGCCGGAACATTCTCGCCGCGAAAGCGCCCGACGAGCCCGTCATAGCGCCCGCCGCCGCCAACCGAGCCGAAGCGGATCGGATGGCCATTGTCGTCGCGAACATCGAAAGTGAGCTCGGCCTCGAAGACAGGGCCGGTGTAATATTCGAGGCCGCGGACGACGGAGGGATCGATGCGGATGCGCTCTGAATCGTATCCCGCAGATGACATCAGGTCAGCGATATGCTGAAGCTCATCAAAGCCATCACGAAGCGAATTACTTCCATAAAATGAACTTTCTACTTCCTCGCGATGTCATCGTGACGTATTCGGCACTGACTTATCAAATGTGCGTTCTCGGTCTCCCTGAGCGGTCATCAAGAAGGAAAGCAGCAGATTTTTCTGCGAGCCTGATAGGCCCGCGCCTTTCGTAAAGTCACCGCTTTCATCCTTCCTGCCCGAACCAAGCAAAAGTTCGACGCCCTCTGGTCCCAACCGATCGAGCTTATCGATCGCCCGAAGCACGGTCAGCCGCCGCCCGGCGTTCTCTTCGCCCCCTAGCCCAATCGCCTCCAACACGCCATCGAGAACCTTGCGGTTATTGACCTTGATGACGTAATCGCCGCGCTTGACGCCCAGCCGCTCCAGCGTATCCGCCGCCATCATGCACATCTCGGCGTCGGCGGCGACCGAGGCCGCGCCCACTGTGTCGGCGTCGAATTGCATGAACTGGCGGAACCGGCCCGGCCCCGGCTTCTCGTTGCGGAACACATAGCCGGCCCGGTAGCTGCGATAGGGCTTCGGCAATTTGTCAAAGTTTTCCGCAACATAGCGGGCGAGCGGCGCGGTCAGGTCATAGCGCAGCGACAGCCAGCTCTCGTCATCATCCCTAAAAGAGAAGACGCCTTCGTTCGGCCGATCCTGATCCGGCAGGAACTTGCCGAGCGCCTCGGTAAATTCGATAAAGGGCGTCTCGACGGCCTCGAACCCATAAAGCTCGTAGGACTCCTTGATGGCGGCGAGCATTTTTTCCGTGGCTTCTATATCCGCCGGCCCGCGATCGGCGAGGCCGCGCGGCAGTTTGGCGCTCGCGCGCGGCGCATTTGTTTTTTGGTCGTTCATTTCTAAAGTGAGCCTCGCAGTCCTCGCGGCTTCTTACGAGGACGGCGGGCAAGCGGCAAGCGCGGCAAGCGCCATGAACCGACGGCGCAGGGCTTGGCAGGGGCGGAAAACTTCCCACATTTTGCCGGGCGGGTAGAAAATCCGCCAATTTCCAAGGGAGAAAGCAGATGTCACCCGAAGAGCGCCAATTGCTCACAGGCCTGTTCGACCGCGTCCAAGGCGCGGCCAATAATCCGCGCGACAAGGAAGCCGAGACATTCATCGCGGACGCGGTGAAGTCTTTGCCTTACGCGCCCTATCTTTTGGCCCAGACCGTGATTGTTCAGGACCAGGCTTTGCAGGCGGCCAATACGCGCCTCCAGGAGCTCGAGGCCAAGGTGCAGGACCTGGAGCAGCAGAGCTCGCGCGGAAGCGGCGGCTTCCTCAGCGGGCTCGGCTCCTTGTTCGGGGGCGGCAACCCGCCGCCGTCGCGCGGGCCGGCGCCGCCGCCTCCCGGCAGCCGTTGGCAGCAATCCTCGCCGCCAAGCGGCTGGCAGCAGCAGCCCCAGCAAGGCTATGGCCAGCCCTATCCGCCGCAGCAACCCGGGCCGTGGGGCGGCCAACCTTCAGGCGGGCAACCTTTGGGCGGCCAGGCTTTTGGCCAGGCGCCCGGCCAGGGCGGCGGCTTCCTCAAGGGAGCGCTTGGCGCGGCGGCTGGCGTCGCCGGCGGCGTTCTCCTCGCCGATTCGATCCGCGGGCTCTTCGGCGGGCACAATAATTCGCTCGGCATTGGCACGGGGTTCGGCGGCGGCGGACTGGGCGGAGGCTTGGGCGGCGAGACCGTCATAAACAATTATTACGGCTCCGACGATCAAGATCTGCGCCAGCAAGACGCGCAGCAAGACGCCGACCAGGATCAAGATGATATTCAGGACGCGTCCGACTATAATTCCGACTTCGGCTATGACGACGGCGGAACCGACGCCTGATCAGCCCTTCCGACCTTTGCGCCCGCGGGGGGCGGGGGCGCAAAGGTCTCGAAAATCCCCCTCCCCGCGCGGGCGGGCGCGGCGGCGGCAAGCGCCCCCGCGTCCAGCGCGAGGTTTGCTTTTAGCTTGACTTTCGCCGCTCGAGTTCGCGATGAAGTCGCATCCACTATGCGTGGATGATCGCGCTCCGGCTGCGTGAAGGACGATTTTCGCATCGTTCTCCTGTCGAGCGCGCCAGCGTCAATCCGCTCGATCGCCCAGGCCGCGCAGGGCGTCGCATTTCAAAATTCCAAGCCGCCGCGCCGGGTCAGCCGGCGAATGCGGCCGCTCATCGAAAGAACCCCCATTGCAAGATTTTAACGGTCTCGGCCTCGCCGCGCCGCTTCTTCATGCCCTCACGCAACAAGGCATCACCCGTCCGACGCCGATCCAGGCGCAAGCCATCCCAAATATCATGGCCGGCCGCGACCTCGTTGGCATAGCGCAGACGGGAACCGGCAAGACCGCCGCTTTCGCTCTGCCCATTCTCCATCATCTCACAACACATCAACGCCCCGCCCCGCGCGGCGGCTGCCGCGTGCTCGTCCTCAGCCCGACCCGGGAGCTCGCGAGCCAGATCGCCGAGAGCTTCCGCAGCCTCGGCGCCGGCTTGCGGATTTCCGTTGCAGTCGTCTTCGGCGGCGTGCCGCATGGCGCTCAGATCAAGGCGCTTGCGCGCGGCCTTGACATTCTCGTCGCCACGCCAGGCCGCCTCGTCGACCATCTCGACGCCCGCGTCGCGCAGCTCGGCGCAACCGAATTTTTCGTCCTCGACGAGGTCGATCAAATGCTCGACCTCGGCTTCGTCAAGGCGATCCGCCGCGTCGTCCGGGATCTTCCGGCGAAGCGCCAAAATCTGTTTTTCTCGGCGACCATGCCGAGCGAGATCGCCAAGCTCGCCGGCGACCTGCTGCGCGATCCGATCCAGGTATCGGTCACGCCGATCGCAAAGACCGCCGACCGCGTCAATCAACAGGTCCTTTTCGTCGAGACCCATCGCAAGCGCGACATTCTGGTCGAGCTTTTCGCCGACGCGCAAATGACCCGCGCGATCATCTTCACCAGAACCAAGCGCGGCGCCGACAAGGTCACGCAATATCTCGACGGCGCCGGAATTCCCGCCCTGGCGATCCATGGCAATAAGAGCCAGAGCCAGCGCGAACGTTCGCTCGCGGCTTTCCGAGCAGGCCGGGTTCGCGCTCTGGTCGCGACCGACATCGCCGCCCGCGGCATAGACATTGACAACGTGACCCATGTCGTCAATTTCGAGCTGCCGGAGGTGGCGGAATCCTATGTCCATCGGATCGGGCGCACCGCGCGCGCCGGCGCCGAGGGAACAGCCATTTCGCTCTGCGACAACGCCGAGCGGGAGCTGTTGCGCAATATCGAGAAGCTGACGCGCCTGCGGCTGCCGGCGCTAGACCGCCGCGCGAGCCCGACCAGCGCGCCGCTGCCGGCCGCAACCGCGCCCCGCGCGCCTGCCCGGACCGGCGAAACGGCGGGACCCGCTCGCCAGCACCGGCCGTCCAACGCGCCCGCCCATCATTGGGCGACTGAGCGGCGGGGCGGCGCAAGGGCGCCTTCCGGATCGCATGACGTTCATGCCGCTGGAGCGCAGGAGCGTCCGCGCCTTGGCGCGCCGAACAGGCGAGGCGGACCGCGCCGCGGCGGCGAAGGCGCAACGCCCGCGCTGTAGGGCAAGTCGCGCGAAAATGCCTCTAAACTCAAGCCGCAAGTCAAATCGACTTGCGGCTTGCGCCAGCCCCTGTAGACTCTTCCTCGCGCTGCGAGGGGGCCCGCGCGATGCTGAAGCTCCAGTTCGAAACATTGGCCAAATATAACGCCTGGGCCAATCAAAGGCTTTACGAAGCCGCCGGAGCCTTGAGCGACGCTGATTATCGCGCCGACCGCGGGGCCTTCTTCAAATCAGTTCACGGAACGCTCAATCACCTGCTTGCGGCCGATCGCATCTGGATGCGGCGTTTCACCGGCGAAGGCTCGGCCCCCGACAAACTCGACGCGATCCTGTTCGAGAGGTTTCTTCCGCTGCGCGAGGCGCGTGCGGCGGAAGATCGGCGCATCGTCGATTTCGTCGCGAGCCTCGACGACGCCCGCCTGACCGGCCTGATCAAATATCAGCGCGTCACCCAGCCGGGCTTCATAGAACAGCAGCTTTGTGCGGCCTTGGCGCATTTCTTCAACCATCAGACGCACCATCGCGGCCAAGCCCATGCGCTGCTGACGGGCCTCGTCGGACGCGCGCCCGAACTCGATCTTCTCATCTTTCAGCGCCTCGCGGAAATGGGCCACGCGTAGCAGGCCCATTGGAATGCGCCGGAGCCGGCGGGCGCGTCAGCTATAGGCCATGCGCAGATCGAGCGTGCCCTTCTTGCCGATCGAACTCGTAATGCTCGGCGAGCCATTGCTTGGCGGCCTCGCGGCCGAAGCCATGCAGCTGGCTGATCAAAGACCAGGAGGCGTCCACCTTGCTGGAAGCCGGGAACGGCTCGAGCAAGCCGCCGCCGTCGATCCTATGCACAAAAGGACGCATGTAATTCTCGCGCGACAATATGCCCGCATCGACGAGCCTGTCGACGAAGTCGATGGCCCGCATCTCGCCCATGAGCGCGCCGTTGAAGGTGATTTCGTTGAGGCGATCCTGGATGTCGCGCGCCGACCTCGGAATTTCGTCGCGTTCGATCGGGTTGACCTGAATGATGACGACATCCGGACAGGCGGTCTTGTAGAATAGCGGAAACAGCGCCGGATTGCCCATGTAGCCGCCGTCCCAATAGGGAACGCCGTCGATGACGACTGCCTGGAACAAGTTGGGCAGGCAGGCCGAGGCCATGACATGATCCACAGTCAGCTCATGTCCCTCGAAGACTTTGATCTTGCCGTTTTGAACATTGGTCGCCGCGATGAAGAGCTTGAGCTCGGTTAAGGCGCGCACCTTGGCGAAATCGACCATCTTCAGGAGATGGTCGCGCAGGGGATTGATGTTGAGCGGATTGAATTCATAGGGGCTCGCATAATGGGTGACGAGGTCGGTCCACCAGCTTGCGACCTGCGCCTGCAGCGGCCAGCCAAGAAAAAACACGTGGAGAAGCTTGCGCTCGATCGGCGATA
>CAWESJ010000203.1:0-10207 GCA_963811015.1 uncultured Alphaproteobacteria bacterium
TCTCCGGATATGGAAGGGCGGATTGCGCAGCTCTATGTCGCGCCGCGCGACGCGACGCAAGAGACGCTGTGCCGGGTTTGGGCCGATGTTTTGGGTGTGGAGCGTGTTGGGATCGAGGACGATTTCTTTGAGCTTGGGGGCCATTCTCTTGTTGCGGTGACGCTGATCGAGCGCCTGCGCAAGGAAGGCTTGGCGAGCGACGTGCGGACGCTGTTTGCGCATCCGACGCCCGCGGGTCTTGCGGCTGAGCTTGGCGTGGGGCGCGGGATCGAGGTTCCGCCGAATCTCATACCGGCGGGCGCTACGGCGATCACGCCGCGGATGCTGACTTTGGCGCGGCTGAGCCAGGAGGAGATCGACCGAATCGTCGCAACGGTTCCGGGCGGGGCGGCCAATGTGCAGGACATATATCCGCTTGCGCCGTTGCAGGAAGGCGTGCTGTTCCACCATCTTTTGGCGCAAACGGGAGATCCCTATCTGCTGCAGTTGGTCGTGGCCTTCGACACGCGGGATCGGCTGGAGCAATTTTTGGCGGCGCTGCAGGATGTGACGGCGCGGCACGACATTCTGCGCACGGCGGTGGTTTGGGAGGGGCTGTTTGAACCGATGCAGGTGGTGTGGCGCCGGGCGCCGCTGGTGGCGGAGGAGGTCGAACTCGGGGCGACGGCGGACGTCGCCGAGGCGTTGCGGCTGCGTTTTGATCCACGTCATTATCGGGTTGACGCGCGGCGCGCGCCGATGGTTCATGCGGCCTTTGCGCGGGATGCGGCGCGGGATCGCTGGCTTTTGCACATTCTGGCGCATCATCTGGTTCTCGACCATACCACATTGGATGTGGTGATCGCGGAGACGCAGGCGCATTTGGCGGATCGAGCGGAGGGGCTCGCCGCGCCGCTGGCGTTCCGCGACTTCGTGGCGCTGGCGCGGCTTGGAGCGAGCCGGGCGGAGCACGAAGCCTATTTCCGCGAACTGCTTGGAGACGTTGAGGAGCCGACGGCTCCGTTTGGGCTTTTGGACGTTCGCGGCGATGGTTCGGGCGTCAAGGAGGCGCGTCTTGCGCTCGATGGCGGCTTGGCGGGGCGCATCCGGCGGCGCGCGCGCGCGCTGCGGGTGAGCGCGGCGAGCCTGTTCCATACCGCCTTCGCGCAGGTCGTTGCGCGGGCGAGCGGGCGGGAGGACGTGGTGTTCGGGACGGTGCTGTTTGGCCGCATGCATGGCGGGGCCGGGGCGGACCGCGCGGTGGGAATGTTCATCAACACTCTGCCGGTTCGCGCACGCCTTGGCGAACGCGGCGTCGAGGCCGGGGTTCGCGAGATGCAGGCGATGCTGACGGGCCTTATGCGGCACGAGCACGCGTCGCTGGCGCTGGCGCAGCGCGCCAGCGGCGTCGCCGCTCCGACGCCGCTGTTCTCGGCGCTGCTGAACTATCGGCATAGTCCGGCGGAGAGGCCCGCTCCGGACGCGGCGGCCTCGATTCCGGGCGGCGTCGAGACGATCTATGGCGAGGAGCGGACCAACTATCCGCTGGCGCTGTCGGTCGACGACCTCGGCGAGGACTTTGAACTCACCGCGCAGACGACGTCTCCACTCGCCCCCGAGCGGCTGTGCGGCTTCATGAGCGCGGCTCTCGAAGCCTTGGTCGAAGCGCTGGAGACAAACCCGCATGCGCCGCTGCATGCGATCGAGGTCGTGCCGGCGCAAGAACGCCGGCAAATCCTCACCCGGGGGAATCCGGCGGCGGCTTATGCGGAGAGCCGCTGCCTGCATGAGCTGTTCGAGGCGCAGGTCGCGCGATCGCCAAACGCGATCGCCGTCGTCTTCGAAGAGGCGCGGCTGAGCTATGGCGGGCTGAACGCCCAGGCGAACCGGCTGGCGCATCATTTGCGCCGGCGCGGGGTCGTTGCGGACGACGTCGTCGGGCTTTGCGTTGAGCGCTCGCTCGATCTGGTGATCAGCGTGCTCGGCGTGTTGAAGGCCGGCGGCGCCTACCTGCCGCTCGATCCGAGCTACCCGCAAGCGCGGCTCGCCTATATGATCGAGGACGCGCGGCCGAAGCTGATCCTGACGCAAGAGGCGCTATGCGAACGCCTGCCAGAAGGCGTCGAGACGCTGCGCCTCGACGCCGATCGGGAGACGCTCGCAAGCGAGAGCGAAGCAAACCCCGCCCCCGCCGCAACCCCGCAAAACCTCGCCTATATCATCTACACGTCAGGATCCACCGGGAAGCCGAAGGGCGTCGGCGTCGCGCATGGTAACGTCACCCGGCTCTTCGCGGCGACAAAGGACGCATACGGCTTCGACGCGCGCGACGTGTGGACGCTGTTCCATTCCTTCGCCTTCGACTTTTCGGTTTGGGAAATCTGGGGCGCGCTGCTCCATGGCGGCCGGCTCGTCGTCGTGCCCTTTCTGGCGAGCCGCGCGCCAGAGGCCTTCCACGCGCTGCTGAAGCGCGAAGGCGTCACGGTTCTCAATCAGACGCCGTCGAGCTTCTACCAGCTCGACGCGGCGGACGCCGCGCGCGGCGCCGCGGAAGCGCTGAGTTTGCGCCTCGTGATCTTCGGAGGCGAAGCGCTGGAGCCTCTCCGGCTCGTCGATTGGTTCGCGCGCCATGGCGATGCTGCGCCGGCGCTCGTCAACATGTACGGCATTACCGAGACGACCGTGCATGTTACGTTGCAGCATCTGGATGCGACTGGGCCCAAAGAGGGCCTCGGGCGGCCGCTCGGCGACCTGCAGACCTATCTTCTGGACACGCGGATGAACCCGGTTCCGATCGGCGTCGCGGGGGAGCTTTACGTCGGCGGAGCGGGGCTTGCGCGCGGCTATGTGAATCGCCCCGAACTGACGGCGGAGCGCTTCATGCCCAATCCTTTCGGGAGCGCCGGCGAACGCCTCTACCGCACGGGCGATCTCGCGCGCTATCGCGACGACGGGACGATCGATTATTTGGGCCGCATCGATCATCAGGTGAAGATCCGCGGGTTCCGAATTGAGCTCGGCGAGATCGAGGCGGCGCTCGCGCGCGCGGCGGGGGTTCGGGATGCGATCGTCCTCGCGCGCGAGGATGGGTCGAGGGGCAAGCGGCTGGTCGCCTATGTGACGGCGGGGGAGGCGACGGCGCTCGACGTCGCGGAGCTGCGCGCGGCGGCGCAGCGCGCGCTTCCCGATTACATGGTCCCCTCGGCGATCGTCGTGCTGGACCAGCTGCCTTTGACGGCGAACGGCAAGATCGACCGCAAGGCGCTTCCGGCGCCCGACATGGCCGCCGCGTCCGCGGATCGTTACGTCGCGCCGCGGAATGCGCGGGAAGAAACCTTGTGCCGCATATGGGCGGAAGTCTTGGGGCTCGACCGCGTCGGCGTCGAAGACAATTTCTTCGAGCTCGGCGGTCATTCGCTGAGCGTGATCCAGCTCGCATCGCGAACGTTACAGGTTATGGGCGCCGCCATTCCGATCGAGCTCGTTTTCAAGGACGCGACGGTCGCGAGCGCAGCGGCTTTTTTCGACCTCCTATTCGAGCATGAGACGGAGAAAAGCCGAGGCGATCCGCGGTCAGCATCCGAGTTCGAGGAGTTCGAGATATGAACGCCGTCGAATTGATGCGTGAGCTGGGAAACCGACAGATCCAGGTGACGACGGATGGCGAGACCTTGCGTTGCGCCTCGCCTCCCGGCGCGCTGACGCCGGACCTCAAAAATGCGCTTGCGGAGCATAAGACCGCCTTGATTGCGGCTCTCACCTATCGACATGGGGAAGATCCACCGGCGATTCTGCCAAGGTCGCGCGGCGGCGCTATTCCGCTCTCCTATGCGCAGCAGCGTCTTTGGTTTTTGCATCAGGTCGCCCGGGAGGACAGTTCCTACAACATCGCCGCGGTTTTTCGTCTTGTGGGTGATTTTGACGTTGATGTGTTCCGTGATTGTCTGCGGGAGATCGTGCGGCGGCACGAGATATTGCGGACGCGGATCGTCTATCGCGACGGCGCGGCCGCGCAGGAAGTGTCGCCGAATGTCGAGGTCGAGGCTCCGCTCGTCGATTTGAGCGCCTTGCCGGGCGGGCGCGGCGAAGAGGAGGCGCGGCGGCGCGTCGAGGCGCAAGCCCGCGAACCCTTCGACCTCGGCGCGGTTCCGTTGCTGCGCGCGCTGCTGCTGGACCTTGGCCGGCGCGGCGCGTTGCGCGAGCGCGAGCATGTCGTCGCGATCACCTTGCATCACATCGTCTCCGACGGCTGGTCGACGGGCGTCCTCATCCGCGAGTTCAGCGAGCTCTACGAAGCCTTCGCCGCGGGGCGCGCGTCGCCTCTGCCGGCGCTCGAACTGCAATATGGCGATTACGCCGTGTGGCAGCGGGACTGGCTGCAAGGCGAGGTGCTGGAGCGCCAGCTCGCCTATTGGCGCGAGGCGCTCTCGGGCGCGCCGGCGACCTTGGATCTGATGACGGACTACCCGCGTCCCGCGACGCGGGACCCGCGCGGCGCGGTCTATGATTTCGCGGTTCCGGCAAGCGTGACGACGAAGCTGCGGGACCTCGGCCGAGGCTGCGGCGCGACGCTGTTCATGACGCTGCTTGGGGCCTTCGCCGCGCTGCTTTTTCGGCACAGCGGCCAGACCGACCTTTGCGTTGGAACGCCGGTCGCCAACCGGCGGCGCGTCGAGCTTGAGGGGTTGATCGGCTTCTTTGTGAACACGCTGGTCATGCGCGCGGATCTCTCCGGCGACCCGAGCTTCGTCGAGCTGTTGCGGCGGGTGCGCGCGCAGGCCTTGGGGGCGCAGGCCAATCAGGACCTGCCGTTCGAGCGGCTGGTGGAGGAGCTGCAGCCCGAGCGCGACATGAGCCGCAGCCCGCTGTTTCAGGCGATGTTCATTTTGCAGAACGCGCCGTCGCGGGCGCCGGGGCTAGCGGGACTGCGCATCGACGCCTTTGCGATGGAGAGCGGAACGTCGAAGTTCGATCTGACGCTGCAGGCGAGCGAGAGCGAGGACGGGCTGTTGTTCTCGCTGGAATATGCGACGGCGCTGTTCGACGCCGCGACGATCGAGCGCATGGCGCGTCGCTTCCAACTGTTGCTGGAGGGGATCGCGGCGGCGCCTGAGCGTCGCCTGAGCGAGCTTCCGCTTTTGCCGGAAGACGAGCTGCGGCGCTTGCTGGTTGAATGGAATCCGGCGGCGGCTTATGCGGAGAGCCGCTGCCTGCATGAGCTGTTCGAGGCGCAGGTCGCGCGATCGCCAAACGCGATCGCCGTCGTCTTCGAAGAGGCGCGGCTGAGCTATGGCGGGCTGAACGCCCAGGCGAACCGGTTGGCGCATCATTTGCGCCGGCGCGGGGTCGTTGCGGACGACGTCGTCGGGCTTTGCGTTGAGCGCTCGCTCGATCTGGTGATCAGCGTGCTCGGCGTGTTGAAGGCCGGCGGCGCCTACCTGCCGCTCGATCCGAGCTACCCGCAAGCGCGGCTCGCCTATATGATCGAGGACGCGCGGCCGAAGCTGATCCTGACGCAAGAGGCGCTATGCGAACGCCTGCCGGAAGGCGTCGAGACGCTGCGCCTCGACGCCGATCGGGCGACGCTCGCGGGCGAGAGCGAAGCAAACCCCGCCCCCGCCGCAACCCCGCAAAACCTCGCCTATATCATCTACACGTCAGGATCCACCGGGAAGCCGAAGGGCGTAATGACGCCGCACGGGGCTATCGGACGGCTTGTCAAGGACAACCGCTATGCCGCCTTCAGCCCCGACGACCGCGTAGCCTGCGTCTCAAATCCGGCCTTCGACGCCGTGACAATGGAAATTGCGGCGCCCCTGGCGGTAGGCGGCTGCATTGTGGTCATCGATCAGGCGACCTTTCTCGATCCGGTCCGCTTCGGGACAGCCCTCAATCGCCACGCCATTACGGCGCTGTTCATGACGACGGCCTTGTTTACTCAGTATTTCGCGGTGCTGGGGCGCGCGTTTGCGAGGTTGCGCTTTCTGTTGACGGGCGGCGAAGTCGCGAGCCCAGATTGCTTCGCGAAATTGTTATCGGACGGAGCGCCGCAGCATTTGATTCATTGCTATGGCCCAACCGAAACCACGACCTACGCCACGACTTTCGAAGTCGTCTCGATCGACGGGCGCGACACGCGCGTGCCCATCGGCCGTCCGATAGCGCAAACGCAGATCTATATTCTAGACGATCGCATGAATCCGGTTCCGCAGGGTGTCGCGGGTGAAATCTTTATCGGCGGCGCCGGCCTTGCCCGGGGTTATGTCGATCGGTCAGATCTCACCGCGGAGCGCTTTGTTCCAGACCCCTTCGACGTGGCGGGAAAGCGCCTCTATCGCAGCGGCGATCTCGCGCGCTATCGCGCGGACGGCGCTATCGAGTTTATAGGGCGCGCCGATCATCAGGTGAAAATCCGCGGATTTCGCATCGAGCTCGGCGAGATCGAAGCGGCGCTCGTTCGTTTGCCTCAGGTTCGCGAAGCGCTCGTCCGCGTGCAAGAGGACAGTGTGTCCGGAAAGCGCCTCCTCGCCTATGTCACGGCGAGCGGCGATGCGCCGCTCGATCCAGCGCAATTACGCGACGCGCTCCGAGGGGAGCTGCCTGAGTATATGGTTCCAGCTTCGTTCGTGGCGCTCGACGCCATGCCGCTGACGCCCACCGGTAAGATCGATCGGGAGTCGCTGCCGCGACCGGACTTCACGTCGCAGGCGACAGGAGGCTACGTCGCGCCGCGCGACGTGCTCGAATGGGTCATCGCGCGGGAGTTTCAGGCCGTGCTGGGCGTTGATCGCGTCGGGATACATGACGGGTTCTTCGAACTCGGCGGCGCCTCCATCTCGGGATTGAAGCTCGCGGACCGCATCCGGCGTACAATATGCACCGCGTTGCCGATGTCGGCGATCTTTCAAGCGCAAACGGTCGCCGAACTCGCCAAGTGGATTTCGAACGACGACAATCGCGTCGGCTCTCCGCTCGTCTTAATGCGTCCCGGCGGCGAGGCTCCGCCCCTGTTTCTCGTGCATCCGGCGGGCGGATCCATCATTCGCTATCGAGAACTTGCCGAGGCCATGCCGCCGGCGCGTAACATCTATGGCTGTCAATCGCGTCATCTGTTCGAGGAAACGGACCATAGTTCGAACTCTGGACGAAATGGCGGCAGATTATGTCGCGCGCATTTGCGAAGTCCAGCCGCAAGGCCCATATCACGTGCTTGGCTGGAGCATGGGCGGCGTAACCGCCATGACCATGGCGTCGCTGCTCGAACAGCGCGGGGAGCAGGTCGCTTTCGTCGGTCTCTTGGACACTCATTTCGACCGCGCAGCTTCCAACACGGACGCGCCGGAAGCGCGGCGCGACACGGCTCTGGTCTATCTGAGGTCCTTCGCCCGGCTTCAAAGCCTGAGAGGCGGTGGCATTACTCCGGAAGAACTGGACGCACGGCTCAGCGAGGCAGACCTCGACCATCTTGCGATGTTGTCGGAGCTGCTGTCTCGCCGGGACTGTTTCATAGACGTCGCGTTGTGGGGGCAGGAGCGGGGATTTTGGAGCGGCGTCTCGGCGGAGCTCATGAATTTCCTGTATTCGGAAAATGAAGCGTCGATGCGGCAGATGCGGGAGGTTTCGCTTCGACGAATCTCCGGGCCGATTCATGTCTGGTGGGCGCAAGAGACGCTCAGGGAAAGCAGCGTTCCCGTGACGGACTGGGGCGCGTTCACCGACGCGCAGGCGACAGTTGAAATCGTTCCTGGTGATCACGAGACGATCGTCAGCGACCCGTATGTGCACCGACGCATTGCAGAGGTGCTGGGAGGCCTGTCTGACGTCAAGGCGCCGCCGCCTCGCGCGAATCTTCAATCCGCACTACAAACTAGCCGCAAGCCGGAGCAGTCCTAATCATGCTCAACACGGCCGCGTCAACCGCCAAAGCGCGCGCATCGACCTGGGGACTTTGGGACGTCTTCGGCGCCTCGAAGACGGCGTTGGCTCTTTCGCTTGTAGCCGGATTGCTTTCGGGAGGCGCTAGCGCTTGGCTGATGGCTCTGATCAACAAGTCGCTCACGCCAACCGAGCCTGGCGCTAACGATCAACCGGGGCTCTTCTTCGGTCTGTGTCTGCTGACGCTCATCCTGAGTTCGCTCTCGGTCTCGATGCTTTCGCGCATAGCGCGTGAAAACCAGTATCGTCTTCGCTGTTGGCTCGCACAGCGCATCCTCGCGGCGCCAGTCGAGCATTTGCAGTCCTGCGGCTGCCACAAGCTCATGGTCGCCCTGACCGACGATGTGACGAGCGTCGTCGCGGCGCAGGAGTTGCTGCCCTATCTTTTCGTTGAAGGCGCGAAAATGGCGGCGGTCTTCGCCTATCTTGCGTTTCTATCGCCGATCCTCTTCGCACTTGTGGCGCTCTTCGTCGTGTTTGGAGTCGAAACCTATCGCCTCGCGCAACGTCGCGCCTTGCGTTGGCATCAGCTCGCCAGAGAGTCGGACAACGTCTTGTTTCGACATTTCCGGGCGCTCACGGAGGGCTACAAAGAACTGAAAATGGACGCTAAGCGCCGAGAAGCTTTTTTGGAAAAGGATTTCAAGCGCACGGCTTCCTTGTTGAAGGAGCAGGTGAATAAAGGAACGACGATCTCGATCCTCGCCAACAATTGGAGCGAGACGTTGTATTACGTGTTGATCGGCGTGATCCTCTTCGTCTCGCCGCGCTTGACGCAAACGCCGCAGAGCGCCCTCGTCGGCTTCACGCTTGTCATTCTGTTCATCGGCGGCCCGCTCACGACTTTGTTCAACGCGGTTCCAGCCATAGGCAGGGGCGTCATAGCGCTGAAAAACGTCGAAGCGCTGTGCTTGGACACCGCGGAGCCGTCCATCGCCGGCTATACTGCGCCGCCTACCGAGGCGCCCGTGCTTGAATTGTGCGGCGTCAGCTTTCGGCATCAACACGGCGCGGACGGCGACAACGGTTACGGCGTTGGCCCCATCGATCTCGTAATCTCGCCTGGTGAGCTTGTGTTTCTCACGGGCGGAAACGGCAGCGGAAAAACGACCCTCGCGCTCGTCGTCATGGGCTTGTACGCGCCGCAGTCGGGCGCGGTTCGGCTTGGCGGCGAAGTGATTTCCGATCATAACCGCGAGGCCTTTCGTCAGAATTTTTCCGCCGTGTTCGCCAATTCTTACGTCTTCAACTCTTTGCTCGGCTATGAGGACGCGGGGTTTCGACGGCGCGCCGACGAACTTTTGACGCTGCTGAAGCTCGACAAGAAGCTGCGCATCGAGGCCGGTCGCTTCTCGACGATTGATCTCTCAAGGGGCGAGCGCAGACGCCTCACATTGCTCGCCGCCTATCTCTCGGATCGGCCGATCTATATCTTCGATGAATGGGCTGCAGACCAGGACCCGATGTTCCGAGAAATCTTCTATCGGCAATTGCTTCCGGGGCTCAAAGCACGCGGCAAGACCGTGATCGCGATCACACACGACGACCGTTATTTTCATCTCTGCGATCGGCTGCTGCGCTTGACAACGGGGCAACTCCAAGAACTCGCGCTTTCCAGCAGAGACGAGCGTAAAGTCTCGGCAGCGGCCGGGAATGCGTAGAGCTTTGCGCTGGAGCGCCTTTTCCGCCGCGTTGCTGCTCTTACTGATCGCCGCGGGCTTCTTCATTTTTCAGAAGCTCTCCTTGCCCAGCCGCGAGGACGCGCATGTCGTTCCCGGCTTGGCGGCGAGCGTCGACATCGTCTTCGACGATCGGGGCATTCCTCGCATCAAAGCGGGCAGTCGGGGCGACGCTTTCGCAGCGCTCGGCTACGTCACAGCGAGGGATCGTCTCTTTCAGATGGACCTCATGCGCCGCCGAGCAAGCGGACGGCTCGCCGAGATATTCGGCGAGGCGGCGATGAAATAGAAAGATGACGGATAGAGCCCGTATGCATCCAGCACGCCGGTATCGGGTTCAGCCGTCGGGTAGAGCTGGATAAAAGCCAACTGCAAGGCATCCCGCGCCGATCGCTTGCGCATACCGGAGGATCTCGCCGGTGGCCCCAGGTTGATTGGTGGAGTTATAGGCAGCGGTTAAGCTGGGATTTCAACAGTTGCCGCATTTTGACGTCGCCGCCAGCCGCGCAGCCAGAAAACCACGGCTTTCTTGATCTTGATATTCCGTTTGCTCCGCCCGGTTTCGACTTCTACTCCCAGCACCGGTCCCGCTGTATCCGCGCGCCAGATCCGAG
>CAWESJ010000204.1:0-4939 GCA_963811015.1 uncultured Alphaproteobacteria bacterium
TGTGGAGCGCGATGACAAGACCGTAACGCATTCCACGTCGAAGATCGCCACCGGGACAGGCTCCAGCGCGACGGTGGATCTGGCGACCATCCATGCCGGCAAGCTGCCTCCGGGCACAGCAATACGTGGTGCTGTACCGTCTGCTTCGACGAGTTACGTATTGCTAAGGTCATGTCGAAAATGGGCATTTCGACCTATCAATCCTATTGCGGGGCGCAGATCTTCGACGCCGTCGGCCTCGGCGAGGATTTCGTTCAGCGCTATTTCACCGGAACCGCGACGCGCATCGGCGGCGTCGGCCTGCGCGAGATCGCGCAGGAGAGCCTGCGCCGCCACAAGGACGCTTTCGGCGACGCGCCGATCTATCGCAACGCCCTCGACGTTGGCGGCGACTACGCCTTTCGCGTGCGCGGCGAGGCGCATTCCTGGTCGCCGCAATCGGTGACGCTGCTGCAGCACGCCGTGCGCGGCAATCAAGAAGAGTCCTACCGCGCCTATGCCGCGCTGTTGAACGAGCAGGCCGAGCAGCCTTTGACCATACGCGGACTTTTTCGCATCAAGAGCGCTGAAGAAGACGGCCGCGCCAAGGTTCCGCTCGACGAGGTCGAGTCCGCCGCCTCGATCGTGCGGCGTTTCGCGACCGGGGCCATGTCCTATGGCTCGATCTCGCGCGAGGCCCACACAACGCTCGCGATCGCGATGAACCGGATCGGCGGCAAATCCAACACCGGCGAAGGCGGCGAGGAATCCGATCGCTACAAGCCCTTGCCCAACGGCGATTCGATGCGCTCGGCGATCAAGCAGGTCGCGTCCGGCAGGTTCGGCGTGACCACCGAATATCTCGTCAACGCCGACATGATGCAGATCAAGATGGCGCAGGGCGCAAAGCCCGGCGAGGGCGGCCAATTGCCCGGCCACAAGGTCGACGCCGTCATCGCCAAGGTGCGCCATTCGACGCAAGGCGTTGGCCTCATCTCGCCGCCGCCGCATCACGACATTTATTCAATCGAGGATCTGGCGCAGCTGATCTTCGACCTGAAGAACGTCAACCCCGCGGCGGACGTCTCGGTCAAGCTCGTGTCCGAGGTCGGCGTCGGCACCGTCGCCGCCGGCGTCTCCAAGGGCCGCGCCGATCATGTCACTATTTCCGGCTTCGAAGGCGGCACCGGAGCCTCGCCGCTCACCTCGATCAAACATGCCGGCAGCCCCTGGGAGATCGGGCTCGCCGAAACGCATCAAACGCTTGTGTTGAATCGGCTGCGCGCCCGCATCGCGGTGCAGGTCGACGGCGGCTTGCGCACCGGGCGCGACGTCGTCGTCGGCGCGCTTCTCGGCGCCGATGAATTCGGCTTCGCCACCGCTCCCTTGATCGCGGCCGGCTGCATCATGATGCGCAAATGCCACCTCAACACCTGCCCGGTGGGGATCGCCACGCAGGACCCGGTGCTGCGCAAGCGCTTCACCGGCCAGCCCGAGCATGTGATCAATTTCTTCTTCTTCGTCGCCGAGGAGGCGCGCCGCTTGATGGCCGACCTAGGCTATCGTCGCTTCGACGAGATGATCGGGCAGATGCAAATGCTCGACAAGCAAAAGGCGGTCGCGCATTGGAAGGCGCGGGGGCTCGATTTCTCGAGGCTTTTTCACAAGCCACAGGGGGCTGCGGGCGAGCCGATCTTCCATTCCGAGCGCCAGGACCATGGCCTCGAGAAAGCGCTCGACCGCAAGCTGATCGTGGAGGCTGCGGCCGCCATCGAGACCGGCGCGCCGATTCGAATCGAGACCGCGATCAACAACACCAACAGGACCACAGGCGCCATGTTGTCGGGCGAGATCGCGCGCCGCTACGGCCATGCCGGCCTGCCGGATGAAACGATCCATATCGCGGCGACAGGGACCGCCGGGCAAAGCTTCGGCGCCTGGCTCGCGGCCGGCGTGACCCTCGAACTCGAGGGGCAGGCGAACGACTATGTCGGCAAAGGGCTTTCCGGCGGCAAGATTATCATCTATCCGCCGGCCGCGTCGCGCCCGGATCCCGAGCGCTCAATCATCGTCGGCAACACGGCGCTCTATGGCGCGATCTCGGGCGAATGCTATTTGCGCGGGGTCGCCGGCGAGCGTTTCGCGGTGCGCAATTCCGGCGCCTTGGCGGTGGTCGAAGGCGTCGGCGATCACGGCTGCGAATATATGACCGGCGGAATTGTCGTCGTCATCGGCGAGACCGGGCGCAATTTCGCCGCCGGCATGTCGGGCGGCATCGCCTATGTCCTCGACGAGGACGGCCGCTTCTCCGAGCGCTGCAACCTCTCCATGGTCGCGCTCGAGCCGATCGCGGAAGAAGAGGATGTGATGCAGAAGAGCTATCACCAAGGGGGCGATCTCGACTCGCATGGGCGGGTCGACGTCATGGCCGACATGACGCGGTTCGACGCCGAGCGCCTGCATCAGCTGATCGCGAACCATGCGCGCTACACGGGCTCCGCGCGGGCGCGCCTTATCCTCGATCATTGGTGCGACTATAAGCAGAAGTTCCGCAAGGTCATGCCGGTGGAATATCGCCGCGCGATCGAGCAAATGATGAGCGAGCAGGAGCAAATTGTTCTCGCGACCGTGGGGATTTGAGTCCCTTGACGCGAGTGTCGATCGGGGTCAGTCGCATTTGATTTTGGAAGAAGATGCAGGATGAATCCGAGAAATCCCGATTGGAGCAATCGCGAGAGTCGGTTCAGGAACAGTTGGGAAAAGGACTGACTTTCTCGGATCACGCTCGCCAAATGATGAACGAACGCCGGATTGAAGAAAGCTGGATCGGAAGGATATTGATAAATCCGGAATTCACGTCCTTCGATCCGTCCGATCCATCTCGCATAAGGGCATTTGGGCGCGTGCCTGAATTCGGAGGGCGCTGGCTGCGCGTCGTTTATGTTCGGCGCGATGATGAAAAGCATGTCATCACGGTTTTTTCGACCGGAAGGCAGGACAAGGGCGATGAAGGCGACTTACGATCAGAAAGCCGACGCGTTATACGTGCGATTTTCAAACAGCAAAATCATCGAGTCGGAAGAAGTTCGTCCCGGCTTGGTCATAGACTTCGACGCCGAAGGTCGGATTGTTTCAATTGAAATGCTGGACGCTCGACGCCAATTATCCGCCGACGCTCTGGCGGAAATCAAAATCGCCTGAAAGGTTTAGAGTATTATGGGTAAGGTGACGGGCTTCCTTGAAATCGACCGGCGCGACCGGCGCTATGCGCCGGCCTCCGACCGGATTCGCCATTACAAGGAGTTCTTGATCCCGCTTTCCGAAGAAGCGACCAAGGATCAGGCCGCGCGCTGCATGAATTGCGGCATTCCCTATTGCCACACCGGCTGCCCGGTCAATAATCAGATCCCCGACTGGAACGATCTCGTCTATCGTTCGGATTGGGAGGAAGCCTCGCGCAATCTCCATTCGACCAATAATTTTCCGGAATTCACCGGCCGCGTGTGCCCCGCCCCTTGCGAGGCCTCCTGCACGCTGAACCTCAGCGATAATCCGGTGACGATCAAGACGATCGAATGCGCGATCGTCGACCGCGCCTGGGCGAATGGCTGGCTGAAGCCCGAGATCGCCGACGTCAAGACTGGCAAGAAAATCGCCGTGGTCGGCTCCGGCCCGGCCGGCCTTGCTTGCGCGCAGCAGCTCGCCCGCGCCGGCCATGACGCGCATGTGTTCGAGAAAAACGCCAAGCCCGGCGGTTTGCTGCGCTACGGCATTCCCGATTTCAAGATGGAGAAACATCTGATCGACCGCCGCGATCGAGCAGATGGAGGCGGAAGGCGTGAGCTTCCATGTTAGCGTCAATGTCGGCGTCGATCTCGACGCCGCGACCCTGCTGGCGGATTTCGATGCGATCGTTCTTTCCGGCGGCGCCGAAAAGCCGCGCGATCTCGCCGTGCCCGGACGCGACCTTTCGGGCGCGCATTTCGCCATGGAGTTCCTGCCGCAGCAGAATTGGCGCATCGGCCGCGAGCCGATTTACATTCGGCCCCACCAGCTTGTCGTCGTTGGGAATCCGCCCCGCCTCCATGTCCCCGCCGAAGAGGTCGCACAGCGTCCGCCGGAAGTACTCGTGCCGCGGATAGGAGAGGAACGACCGCGAATCGGTCAGCATGCCAATGAAGCGCGAGATCAGGCCGCAGTTCGACAGGGCGTTCATCTGCCAGCGCATGGCCTCCTGTTGATCCAGGAACCACCAGCCGCTGCCAAACTGGATCTTCCCGGCGACGCTGCCGTCCTGGAAATTGCCGATCATGGTGGCGATCACATAATTATCGGCGGGATTCAGGTTGTACACCACAATCTTGGGTAAGCAAGATGCAAATGAACCAAGTACAGGACAGAACAGTACGTATTGCTAACAGCTGCGTCCCGTGACGTTTCACTACAAGAATGATCCACAGGGCGAGCTGCGTTATGGACTGATCGCTGAAGAAGTCGCCAGGGTGTACCCGGAGCTTGCTGTTCGCAACGAGCATGGACGGATTCACGGGGTGCGCTACGATGAACTCGCGCCGATGCTGCTGAACGAAGTGCAGAAGCAGCAGCGGATCAACGCCGCGCAGACCGAACAAAAAGCCGCAGAGGATGCGACCATAGCGGCCCAAGCGGCGAAGATCGCGTCACTTGAGCAGAAGGTTGCCGAGGTGGACGAACTAAAGCAGCAGCTGTCAGCGGTGATCCAGGAACTGAAAGCGCGGGACAAGTTGGCCGCGCAACGTTAATTCACGCCTTACTGTCGGATCAGACGCCCGGCCACTCGCGCCGGGCTTTCCTTACGCGACGTGGAATTATTCCACTACCCGATAGCTGTCGTTGGTGAGCGGCGGGAAGGGGTCACGGGCCGACTTTCGGCTGGGGGGCCAAGAGTTCCACGCCCTGACCGGCTGGGTACGGCCCATAC
>CAWESJ010000205.1:0-10475 GCA_963811015.1 uncultured Alphaproteobacteria bacterium
TAGGCGAATTGATCACCGCTTCGGTCAGCCTCGAATATCCCAAGGCCAAGGATGTCGACGCAATCTTCGCCAAAGCCATGGGGCTCGGCGCCAAAGGGGAGATAAATCCGACCAACTCCTTCTGGGGAACGCGCGTCGCGACATTCCGCGATCCCTTTGGCCACCGATGGATCCTTAACGCGCCTTTGCTTTGACCCGTCGGAGGCGGCCGCGCATCCTTCCCAACCCCAAGCCAATCTTCTAGTTTAAGTTAAATATAATCTAATAACTTATTATTATAACAGACTTTTTATGATCTAGCTCTCGTAGAGGCTACAGTGGAACTCCGCCAATTCACCTGATCGAAACTCCAATCCAACCGCTCTCGAAGCGCAGGCTCGTTGATCGAAATCATATGAATTCAATGCGGAACCGCCCAAGCCTTTGGTTGTTTCATAGGGCGTGACCTCGCGGTGATAAGATCCGAGCGGCGCGAAAATTTTCAGGGAGGAATAAAATGGCGAAGAAAGCGGCGGCGGGCCTATCCATTATCGGCATGTCGGCCTTGGCACTTTTTGCGGCGGCGCCCGTCCGAGCCGCGAGCCCGCAAGAGTATACCTGCGGCGAGTTCCTAAAAGTCCCCGATCATTCAAAAGCCAACGCCGTTTACTGGATCGAAGGCTTCAACAAGGGGGGCAAGCCGGATTCCGTCGATGTCACCGCTGAGAATTTCAAGCGCCCGATCGGAAAAGTCATCCTGGAATGCCGCAAGAATCAGACGGAAACGCTTTGGGACGCGATCGTCAAACACTTCTATTCGGCGGCGCAAAAGATACCTTGAGCATGGCGTCTAAGAGCATGACGCCGAAAAGCGCCGCCCGGCTCCGGGGCGGCGTCAGGCTGTAAATCCTGCCTCGCAAGGAAGGGCTTTTGCGACTCCATGCGAGGCGACCACTCCAGCAGCGTTAGAGCATGTTCCGAAAAAGTTGACTGACTTTTTCGATCAGGACACGCTCTAGACCCTTCCAATCTCGATCACTGAACCGCGCGTCAATGCAGGACCGGGGCGGTGATGGTCCAAAGGCTCGTGTAATCCGGATCGTAGACGAGTTCGTCGGTGCCCTTCAGCCGGTAGCGTCCTGGACTCGCCTTGACGAAGGCGCGCGTGTCGGGCGGCAAAGTCATGGTCTCGCCGACGCGCTTGCCCCTGAGCGAAAGGACGAAGCCTGTCGCGGCCGCGACATCGGTGATGACCCCATGAACCTGGACCCGCTCGCGAACGGTCGCGCCGTCGGAGGCGAGATAGACAAAGCCGGCGATGACATATTTGCCGATAAGGGCGGCGGCAAAATGAGTGTCCCAAACTGGGGCCTCACGGGCTTCGTCTTCGTCGTCGGTCATCCCCGCGCAACCTTGGCTAAGCGACGCCCGCCGCGGCTCACGCCTATTCGGCGGCCGGGGCGGCGGCTTTTTTCGCCTTGGCCGTGGCCTTGGCTTCCTTCTTCGCGGCCTCGCGCGCGGCCTTGGCCGCCGGCGACTTCGCCTTCTCGGCGATGCGCGCCGCCTTGCCGCGCCGGTCGCGCAAATAATAAAGCTTGGCGCGGCGCACCTTGCCGCGGCGCACGACCTTGATCGAATCGATCATTCGGCGAGAACAGCGGAAAGACGCGTTCGACGCCTTCTCCATAGGAGATCTTGCGCACCGTGAAGCTCTCGTTCAGGCCGCCTCCATTGCGGGCGATGCAGACGCCTTCATAGGCCTGAACGCGGGTGCGGTCGCCTTCCTTCACCTTAACGTTCACGATCACCGTGTCGCCCGGCTGAAACGCCGGAATCGTCTTGCCGGCGAGAAGTTTGGCGGCCTGCTCGGCCTCGAGAGCGGCGATAATGTTCATGACCTTAAATCCTGCCGTTCCGCCGAATGTCTTCGGCGAGCGTTTCGGTTCGCTTGTTGTCAATTGGATTCGCCAGCTCTACACGAGGCGGCGGCGCTTGTCGAGCCGGCGCGGGCGAAGGCCGCTTGCGGCCAATTCGCGAACGCCGCCCACAGCCGACCCGAATGTCGGACGCCCGGCGCAAGAGCCTATGCGAAGCCTATTCCGCCCGCTCGAAAGTGGTGACCCCTTCATCCTGCGCGTCGATGAGGTCGAACCGGCTCGGGCTTTCCGCCTTCAGATTGGTCGTGAAGACCTTGCCATTCTCGAGCTTGAGCTTGAGCCAGCCGCTCGAATCCAGCTGGTAGGAGCCCGCGACCAATTTGCCCGGTTCCGAGGCGGCGTCGAAGCTCATGTCGAGAGTTCGGTCCTGACGAAAAACCAGACGCCATGGCTTGTCCGATGAATTCCATGTTCCGACGACGGGGACGTGCACTTTTGGGGGTGTGTGAATGGTTTGGCGGGCGGCGAGGCCATAGATGCCGATCACGGCGAAGACGCCAAGGCTGACGGCGATGATCTCGCGCCGGGTCGCGCCCTGGGCTTTATTTGATTTCATTGGTTGCGCGTTCATCACTGCCTCATAGCAATTCGAATTGGCCATGGAGGAACGCTTTCGTTCCGACTCAAACTCATGAAAGCGCTCTGAGGTCTCGATATTTCAAAGGCCTCGATATTTCGGCTTGGCCGCCGCGCGCCGCCGCCCTGCTTACCCAGACCGGAGGTAAGGACCATCTCGAGACGGCGCGTTTGATACGCGCGAACCGCGGCAAACTAGCACGATTTCTTGATCGACAATAAGAAAAACGCGCCCTGCGGTCGCGGACGCCGCATCGAGCCAGGGACCTTCGCGGCGCCGCGGCCTTGGCCTGCGCAAATAGGCGATGCGGCGTCCGCGCGGCCGATCTCCTACCTCGAGGAAGCCCGCCTCGACGGCGTCCTCGGCGGTCGCGGTTTGCCGATGTGGATCTTTCACATTAAAGCTCGCGGGTGCAGTCTGTCTTGGAGACCTTCATTAAGCTTATGCGGGCAGGCTTGCAGCCTCGATCGATGGAGCGCCGGCGCGTTTGATGTCGATAGCCTCCGCATCTCCCTTCAAGGACAGCGCCGCGCATGCGCTCGCGGGCGTAACCGTGCTTCAAATCATCCCCGATTTGGACCAGGGTCCAGGCGCGCGCGCGACGATCGACGCGGCGGCGGCGCTGAGCCGGATCGGCGCCAATGCGCTGGTCGCCTGTCGCGGCGGACGGATGGTCAGCGAGCTTCAGGCCAAGGGCGGCGTCTTCATCCCTTTTCCGGCGCATGCCAGGAACCCGCTCGCCATGGCTTTGAACGTAGGCCGGCTCGCGCGCCTCATCAAAGGCGAGGGCGTCGACATCGCGCATGTGCGCTCGCGCGCGCCGGCCTGGGTCGCCCGTGGCGCGATAAGGCTAACGAAGACGCCTCTCGTCACCAGCTTTCCGGGCCGCTATGCGGGCGGCAACGCGCTTCAGGCCCGCTATAATTCGGTGCTTGCCCGAGGCGACGTCGTCATCGCCGATTCAACCTATGCGGCGAGCCTGATCGCCAAGCTTTACCCCGCGACGAAAGGACGAATTCACATCGTCCGGCGCGGCGTCGATTGCAGGATATTCGCGCCCAACGTTATAGCGCCGGCGCGGGTTCAGGCGGTGCGGCGAGAATGGCGCGTCGAGGCGCACGAGCCTGTCGTGCTGATGGTCTCCGGCATGGGCGCCGTCAGCGGGCCGAAAATCCTTATCGAAGCCGCGCGGATCTTGCGCGCGCAAGGTCTGGCCGGCGCGAAATTTATCCTGGCCGGCGAGGCGCAGAGCCGAAGCGCCGCCGCCGAAATCGACCGCGCGATCGCGCGGGCCGAGCTCGCCGATATGGTGCGACGGGTCGGCCGCTGCGCCGACATGGCGGCGGCGCTTCTTGCCGCCTCGGTGGTGGCGGCGCCGTCGCTGCGGCCGGGAGATTTCGCCAGCTCCGCCATCGAGGCCCAGGCGATGGGAACGCCGGTCGTCGTCAGCGATCTCGGAGGCGCGGCCGAAGCCGTTGTCGCGCCGCCAGAGAGCGACGCCTCCTTGCGAACCGGCTGGCGGACGGCGGCGGGCGACGCGATAGCGCTCGCCGGCGCGGTGAAAGACGCCCTGGAGCTCGGGGCCGCCGCCCGAGACCGGCTTGCGCTGCGCGCCAGGGCCCATGTCGAAGCGAATTTTTCGATTGAACAAGTTTGCGCGCAAACCCTCGACGCCTATGCCGCCTGCCGATCGGACCGCGAGGATTGATCGCCGGCGAGGCCGCGCGCGATCGCCGCCGGCGCGTCGCGCATGTTTTTTGCTCTGGTTTTTTGCTCTTGTCTTACAGCCTTGGCTTGCGGCGGTGGGCCGGCTGCGGCGAGCCTGCGGGATGGCGCATTCGCCAGCATGGACGCTCGCGATGGGCGGGGGACGGCGAAAAACAGTTCGCGAGCCAATGTTCATTGACTTCGCCGGGCAATGAACCGATCTTTAAGCTGGGTTCGCCACGCATCGCGATGGATTTTTGAATGATTCGCGACAATGTCGGGTCCGATTAATCAATGTAGGGAGAATAAGCCATTCGCCGTCCTATGAAAGCACCTCCCGTCCCGCAAAAGGATGGGCCACGCACCAACCGTGAAATCCGCGCACGCGAAGTCCAGTTGATCGACGCCGAAGGCCACAACCAAGGGGTCGTGGAAATTCTGGATGCGCAGCAGAAAGCCGAAGAGGCGGGGCTTGATCTTGTCGAGATCGTCCCGACCGCGAATCCGCCGGTCTGCAAGATCCTGGACTATGGAAAGTTCCGCTTCCTCGAGCAGAAGAAATCCGCCGAAGCCCGGAAGAAGCAGAAGATCGTCGAGATCAAGGAAATCAAGCTGCGCCCTGGCATTGACGACCATGATTACGACGTCAAGATGAAAGCCGTCCGCCGCTTTTTCGAGGAAGGCGACAAGGTGAAGGTCACTTTGCGTTTCCGCGGCCGCGAAATGGCGCATCAGGACCTCGGATTTCGCCTTCTCGAACGGGTCAAGTCGGAGACTGGGACGATCGCCAAGGTCGAGGCCGAGCCGTCCATGGAAGGCCGCCAGATGGTCATGGTGCTCGCGCCGAAATAGCGCGAGCGAGGGGCCGGCCAGGTTCCGGCCCAGCCGTCGCCGCTTGGCGTAGAGCCTCGATCAGGCGGAGGCTCGGCCGATTGCCGTCGCCTCCGGAACCTCGATCAGGCGACCGCTCTTCACGTCGTAATAATAGCCATAGATCGGTATGGCGGCCGGCACCAGCGGATGCGAGCGAATGCGCTTGACGTCCTCGACGACGCTTGCCGCCAGATCCTTGAACGTATGCCATTTGACGAAGCGGCCGTGGACGCTGCCGGGGCCATGGCCGTGGTCATGCCACCCTTTTTCGTCGATCGTCGCGGTCTCCAGGCTCTTTTCAAGCAGGTCGCTCATGATCTCGTCGTCGAAGAGCTGCATGCCGCAATCGGAATGGTGGATGACGAACCATTCCCTGGTTCCCAGCAATTTGTAGGAAATCACCAGGGAGCGAATGGCGTCGTCGCTGGCCCGCCCGCCGGCATTGCGGATGACATGGGCGTCGCCTTCGGAAAGGCCGGCGTATTTGGCCGGATCCAGACGCGCGTCCATGCAGGTCAGGATCGCAAAGCGGCGAGCCGGCGGCAAAGCCAGTTTCGCCTTGTCGCCGAAACTGGCGGCATATGATTCATTCGCCTTCAACACTTCCGGCAAAACCGACATGAGCGTTTTCCCTCTCGAACGATGTCTTTGTTGCTCAACACCTTCCGGATGACGCCGCCGCCCGCCGCCAAATAGCGCGGCAATGTCACCGGATGACGTAAAGCTATCTAAGTCGATACCTCGCCCAAACGTGAAAACAAAATTCTTTGTTCCGATGGTGCAAATAGATATTGATTATGTATGGAACTCCATCAGATCCGGCATTTTATCGCAATCGTCGAAGCTGGTAGTTTCACGAAAGGCGCGCAACGCGCGGCGGTCTCCCAGCCGGCCATTTCGGCGAGCATCGCCAAACTCGAAGCCGAACTCGGCGTCAAACTGTTCGACCGACGCAGCTCTCCGGTGGCGCCGACAGCCGCGGGGGAGCGGTTGCTCGAGGTGGGCTTGAACATTCTGCATGCAGCCAATTCGGTCAAAGCCGAACTCAAGGCGCTCGCCGGCCCGCGACATCTGAGAATTGGAGTCCTGCAATCACTGTCCAGTCGTCACGTGTCCGAGATGCTAAGCTCGTTCCGGCGCGAGAATCCCCATGTGGCGATCGAGGTGACCGATGGGGTAGGCGATCAGCTGGTCGAATTTCTCGCTGAACAGAAGCTCGACACAACGCTTACTATTCTCGACGATGAGGCTTCGAAATTCGCAAGCCGTGTTCTTTTCAAAGAACCTTATGTCTTGGCCGTCGCGGAAGATCATCGTTTCGCAAAGCGAAGGAATGTACAGCTTTCCGATCTCTATGATGAGCCTTTCATCGTGCGGACCGGCCGCGACAGATTCCAGGACGCGAGCAACGCGCTGGTCTCTCGCGGCGTCAAGGTCAGGGTTGTCTATAAAACTGACCAAATCGATCGGGCGCTGGCGCTCGTCGCCTCTGGCTTAGGGGTCGCGTTTATTCCCGCCCGCTTCGAGATGCCCGCCGTCAGGCAGGTGCCAGTGTCGGACCTAGACGCCTTCAGGACTTTTGGCCTCATGTGGTCGCCTGAACGCGAGGGCGACAGCCTGGCGGAGTTCATCAAATTCGCCGCGGGCCATGATTGGACGCCATAGAACTTCAGCCCCCATGATCCGAGAGTCTCTGTCTCGGCAAGCCAATCCAGCCGCGTCGTCCGAGTCCAAGTCCGCTTCCAAAACCACAGCAATTTACAAGATCAAAGACCGAGGCTTGCTTGCGATCTGCGCGCGACCCCTGCTCCAAGATGGCTGCTTCCTGACTGGTTCGGAAGCCAAGGCGCGCCGCCGGCGCCAATTCTGTTAATCTTCCAGTGAATGCGACCCGGCAAGATGGCCGAAAGTTCGAACGACCTGCTCATAGACCGGCCGCTTGAACGGAATGATGAGCTCGACAAGCCGGCTCGCCTGCTCCCATCGCCACGCGTCGAATTCCGGCTTCTGTCCGCCAGCCGGGGTTTCAATGTCGATTTCGCTTTCCTCGCCATCGAAGCGCAAGGCGAACCATTTCTGCCTTTGGCCCTGGAACCGGCCTCTCCAGGATTTTCGCAAATATTCGGGCGGCAGATCATAAGTATACCATTCGGGCGATTCGGCGAGCAGCGTCGCGGAATAAACGTTTGTCTCCTCGCGCAGCTCGCGCATGGCGGCCTGGATCGGCTCCTCGCCATAGTCGATTCCCCCCTGGGGCATTTGCCACTCATGGCCTTGGCGCAAATGTTGCGGCGTTTTCTTGCTGCGCCGCCGGCCGACGAAAACCAGCCCATCACGGTTGAGCAGCATGATGCCGACGCAGGGACGGTAATTTTCAAATTGCATCGCCTCGTAACCTCGCGCCTCGCCTTCATCTCAAATGGGCTTCCCCTCGGCGCAGGGCCGCGCGCCGGCGGTTGACGGCGCGAGCGCGGCCGCCTCTTGCCCGGAAGCCTCTTGCCTGGAAGATGAGACGAGCCTCCAGAAATCCGCTTATTCCACTATAAAATGATCGGAAACGCGGAGTCCCGCAAGACTTTGCGACAATTGCGCCCCGATTTGCCGGAGCCCGGTCGGACGCCGCCGCAAGCTCCCCCGCGCCGCGCCTCCGCGACGCCGCCCAAGTCGGGGGCAGAGTCAGCGGACAGAATCAGCTGGTCAACGGGCGTTCCGCGCCAAGATCTTGCGAAAATGACGAATCGGACGTGCTCTCGGTTTAGAGCATGTTCCGAAAAAGTTGCCCGACTTTTTCGATCAGAACATGCTCCACCTTATTGATCTAGATGTGAGCGGGCGGCGGCGGCCTGCGCAAGGTTGGAGCCGAGATCGAAAAAAAGCCTTCGCTGCGGCGAAGGCTGGAAGCGGCGAGCAAAGCGCCGCCTGAAGGGGCTTTGGCGCGGCCTTGAACCGATCAAAGCCGCGCCGCCGTTCAGTTCTGCGCCTTCACCGGCTCGTTGGCCGGGGCCGGGGTGACCTTGTTCGAAACCTTGCCGCCACTGCGCAAGATCTCCAAGGCGGCGTTCAACTGCTTGTCGTCCTTGGCGTTCGGCGGCACATAGGCTTGCGAGCCGCCTTTTTCGTCTTCGCCGTTCTTCAGATGGCCCTTGAGCGAAGCCTCGCCTTTGGTGTCGTCCTTGCCTTTGAACTCGTCGGGGACGTCCTGGAGGACGATGACATCCGGGTCAATGCCCTTGGCCTGGATCGAACGGCCGGAGGGGGTGTAATAGCGCGCCGTCGTCAGACGAACGGCGCCATTGTTCTGGCCAAGCGGGATGATCGTCTGCACCGATCCCTTGCCGAAGGACCTCGTGCCGAGGATGGTCGCGCGCTTATGGTCCTGCAGCGCGCCAGCGACGATTTCCGAAGCCGAAGCCGATCCGCCATTGATCAGGATGACCAGGGGCTTGCCTTTGGACAAATCGCCCGGGCGCGCATTGTAGCGCATTGATTCCTCGGCGTTGCGGCCGCGCGTCGAGACGATTTCGCCGCGATCGAGGAAGCAATTGGCGACTGCGATCGACTGGTCGAGAAGACCGCCGGGATTGTTGCGCAGGTCGAGAATATAGCCCTTGAACTTGTCGGCGGCGATTTCAGCCTGGAATTTCTGGATCGCGTTATGGACGCCGTCGAACGTCTGCTCGTTGAACTGGGTGATCCGGATATAGCCGACGTCGTCGCCTTCCTGATGCTCGCGGACCGATTTGATCTGGATCACCGCGCGGGTGAGCTTGATGTCCTGCGGGTCCTTGTTGGCGCCGCGCACGATCTTCAAGACAACCGCCGTGTTGGGCGCGCCGCGCATTTTATCGACGGCCTGGTTAAGGCTCAAGCCCTGCACGCTCTCGTCGTCTATGGCGGTGATGATGTCGCCCGAAAGTATGCCTGCGCGCGAGGCCGGCGTATCGTCGATCGGCGTCACGACCTTGATCACGCCGTCCTCCTGCGTCACCTCGATGCCGAGGCCGCCGAATTCGCCGCGGGTCTGCACCTGCATGTCGCGGAAGCTCTTGGCGTCCATATAGCTCGAATGCGGATCGAGCGAACCCAGCATGCCGTTGATCGCCGCCTCGACGAGCTTCTGCTCATCCGGCTTCTCGACATAATCGGAGCGGATTTTTTCGAAGACGTCGCCGAACAGATTGAGGTTGCGATAGGTGTCGGAGGCCGCCGCCTTGCGCCGATCCCGTCCGGAAACAGCCATGCCGTTTTGTTCTCGATCGCGACGAGAGACGCGCCCAAGACGGCGCCGAGGACTACGAGTAAGACTTTCCGCATCATCCGCGAACCTTTTGCAAGTCCGGTTTCGCCCACCATGGGCCCGGATCAATCGTCGCCCCGTCTTTACGAAATTCGATATAGAGGATCGGCTGGGCAGCGCCAATGGCGACGGCCGCCGCGGTCCTGGCCGCCCCATCGCCCATGACTGCGACAGGCTCCCCGGCGAGGATGAACTGACCTACGTTTACGTTGATCCGATCCATCCCCGCAAGGACAATATAGTATCCCTGCCCCGCATTGACGATCAAGAGTTGCCCATAAGTGCGATAAGGGCCGGCGAAAGCGACCCATCCGTCGCAAGGCGAGGCGACAATAGCCTCGGTTCGGGTCGCGATGAGCAAGCCTTTCTCGGCCCCGCCAAAGCCGTCCGGCGCGCCGAAGCCGCGCTGGAGCGTCCCCGCCGCCGGAAGCGGCAGCAGGCCCTTGGTTTCGGCGAAGGCGACGGCCGGGGCGAGCCGCGCCGGATCCTTGAACGGCGCGAGCGCGAGCTTTTGCCGCGCCTCCGGGGACTTCGACTCCTCGGCGGATTTTCGCGCTTCATCGGCGCGGCGCGCCGCCTCCGCGCCTCGAGCGGCGGCGGCGACCTCGCTTTCCATCCTGGCGATGAGGTCCTTGAGCGTGGCCGCCTGCTTGGCGAGCTCCAGGGCGCGGTCGCGCTCGGCGCCCAGCGCATGTTCGGCGGCGGCGAGCGCCGATTGGCGCGCCCCGATCAGCGCGGCGAGACGCTGGCGATCGGCGCGAAGCTTCGCCGCGTCGGAGGCGAGCCCATCTTTTTCCGCTGCGATCGACTGCCGCAATTGCAGCAGATCCGAAAGGTCGGAGGCGAGCGCCTCGGTTTCGTTGCGCATCTCGGGCAAGACGGAGCCGAGAAGCATAGACGTGCGAATCGCCTGCAGCATGTCTTCGGGCGCCACAAGCAGCGCCGGCGGCGGCTTGCGGCCCATCCGCTGCAAAGCCGCCAGAACCTCGGCGATCACCGCGCGGCGGCTCGCAAGGGAGCGCCTGATGGCGCCCTCGCTCGCCATAAGGGCGTCGAGGCGTCCTTCCGCATCGCCGATCTTGGCTTCGGTCGCGGCGACGCTATG
>CAWESJ010000206.1:0-5439 GCA_963811015.1 uncultured Alphaproteobacteria bacterium
CGTAATGCCCCTGATTAGGAGCCATGTTAAGCCGCCGCCCGAAACAGCAATTTGAGACGAGCCTTGCCCGCTAAAATATTTGCAAGATGCGGCGCCAAATCGCGTAAGTGGATAGTCGGGCCCGGTAGGTCTCTTTGTTGGCGCAAGTTCAGAGTTGGCGCAAGTTCAGATGGTTGCATCCTTCTGCAACCATTTCGATTTGCGAAGATCGCAGTTTCTGAACAGCGCGCGTCCCCGCAACCATCTTCGATAAAGCCCACAGACCGCCCCGGTCCAAAGATCGGGGCGGTTTTGCGTTTTTGAGGCGGACAGCTTTTCAGGGCTCGATCGCAAGAAGCGCGCGCGCCCGCAGCTTCTCGGTTTCGCTTTTCAATTGCCCGCAGGCGGCAAGGATGTCGCGCCCGCGCGGCGTGCGCACGGGGCTCGCATAGCCCGCATTGAACACAATATCGGAAAATCGCCCGATCGTCGGCCAGTCCGAACATTCGTAGGGCGCGCCGGGCCATGGGTTGAACGGTATGAGGTTGATCTTCGCCGGGAGGCCCTTCAAGAGCCGCACGAGCTCCCGCGCATCGGCGGGGGAATCGTTTACGCCCTTGAGCATCACATATTCGAAAGTGATGCGCCGCGCGTTCGAGGCGCCCGGATAGGTCCGGCAGGCCTGCAACAGATCCTTGATCGGATATTTCCTGTTGAGCGGCACGAGCTGGTCGCGAAGCTCGTCGCGCACGGCGTGGAGAGAGATCGCCAGCATGGCGCCGGTCTCGCGTCCGAGCTCCTCCATGCGCGGCGCGACGCCGGCCGTAGACACGGTGATCCGCCGCTTCGACAGGGAGAGCCCGTCGCCATGGGACATGACGGCCACGGCCTCGCGGACATTCTCATAATTATAAAGCGGCTCGCCCATGCCCATGAACACGATGTTCGAGACGAGCCGTAAGCCCGCGGCCGGCGCCTCCCCAGCCGCTTGCGGCGCGCGCGCCGGAAAATCTCCGAGTCTATCCCGCGCAATGATCACCTGCCCGATGATCTCTTGCGCGGTGAGATTGCGGACGAGTTTTTGCGTCCCCGTATGGCAGAAGGAGCAGGTCAAGGTGCAGCCGACCTGGCTCGAAACGCAGAGCGTGCCGCGATCGACGTCGGGAATATAGACGCATTCGATTTCGGCGCCGCGGTCCTGGCCCGCTGCTGGGCTAAGCCTGATCAGCCATTTGCGCGTTCCGTCCTGCGAGATCTGCTCGGCCGCGATTTCGGCCCGCGCCAGCGTGAACTGTTCCGCGAGCCTTGCGCGCAAGGCCTTGCTCACGTTCAGCATCGCGTCGAACGAGGACGCGCCTCGATTGTAGATCCAATGCCAGAGCTGCGCCGTGCGCATGCGGATTTCGCGTTCCGGAACATCGATTTCGGCGAGGGCCTCGGCAAGCTCGCGCCGGGTCATGCCGGCGAGCGAGGCGCGGGAGGCGATCGGCAAGGCGGATCGCGCGGCGAAATCAACGTGCTCCATCGCGCGCTTTTATCATGGCGAGCCGGAATTCTCCAGAAGTCCCGCGGCCCAGGCGCGAGCCTGCGTCGCAAAAGCGCCATGCCGCGGGGTCAAGTTCGCGGTCGAGCAATTTGTCTCGAACGCGCAGCTTAAAGGATTCCGCATGCCGATGTTCCGCCGCGCCGCTCACGCCATCCTTATCGGGCTCGCCGCCGTTTCGATGAATGTGGCGGCGGCGATAAATGCGCGCGCGCAGGAATTTCCCACGCTCAAAAACGCGGTTCCTTCGATCACGACCATGGGTTCCGCGAGCGTCGAGGTGATTCCCAATATCGCGACCATCTCGCTCGGCGTCGAGACCGAGCGCCCGACGGCGGCCGAGGCCGCGAATGAAAACGCCCGCGCCGCCCAGGCGATCGCCGCCGAAATCAAGGCGCAGGGGATCGAGCCGCGCGACATCAGGACGATCTCGGTCACGCTTTCCCCGGTTTACGACGAGACACTGGACGCCAACGGCCGCGTGGCCAAGCGGGTGCTGCGCGGCTATGCCGCCCGCAACACATTAAGCGTGCGCGTCAGGCAAATCGACAAAGCCGGCCCGTTGGCGCAGAAATTGTTGGAGAAAGGCGCCAATGTTTTTCAAGGCGTCGTCTTCGACTATGAGCAGAAAGAGCTGAAATATGACGCCCTGCGCGGAGACGCCGTGCGCGACGCCTTGCGCAAGGCAAACTCCTATGTGAACGCGCTCGGGATCAAGCTTGGCCGCATCCTGGAGATTGGACTACCCGGCGCCGACGGCGTAGCTGATCTTCCCACAAGAGCGATGAGCGTCCAGAGCGCCGCGCCCCGCGTCGTCGTCCCGGTCGAAGCCGGCGTGCAAGTTCTCACGAGCGAAGTTCAGGTCACCTGGGAGCTCGCGCAATAGCCGGGCCGCCTTCAAGAGCCGGGCTTGATTTCCGTCGTCCCAAGCGCGTCGGCGAGGCGCATTTTGCGCCGAGCCCGGCCGCAGCGGCTTTTGCTGGCTCTCATGCGGCGCCCAGCCGGAGAGGAAGATCACGTCGAAACTCGCGCGGATGCGTCCGTCGGGGTCAGCGAAGCGCTTCGGCATAGATCTCCGCCGCGCGCAGAAACAGCTCTGCGCGTCGGCCGCCTCAAGCGCGCCGTCGAGCGCGTTGGCCGCGCCCATCGCGCGTAAGTCGGCCATGAGCGCAAAGAGACTGTCGTAGCGCACGGTCAGCGGCTCGCTGTCGGCCACGGGCAGGGCAAAGCCGGCGCGCTGCAGCAGGCCGCCCATGTCGCGCACATCGGCGAAAGGCGCGACGCGGGGGAGCTGCGCCGCCAGTCGAGCTCGGCCTCCGCCGCCGCGAGCGCGGCGCGCAATTCATGCAGGCTTTCGCCGCCGAGGAGGCAGCCAAGAAACAGCCCGTCCGGCTTCAGCGCGCGGCGGATCTGGACGAGCGCGCCGGGGAGGTCGTTGACATGCTGCAGCGCCAGCGCCGATGCGGCGAGGTCGAAGATTTCGGCGGCCAGCGGCAGGGCTTCCTCGTCGCCGACCAGAATGCGCGCGCCCGCCGCGTCGGGAGGCTCGAAAGCCGGCGCGAGACGCGTGATCGAGGCCGTTTTGAACCGCTCCGAAAGCCGCCGCGCGAGTTCGGGCGAGGGCGTGCCTATGTCGAGGATGGCGGCGAAATCGCGCCGGATGACGTCGAGCCTTTCGCCGAGATCGGCGATCGCATGGCGCGCCAGAAAATCATCGGGGCCTCCCGCACGCGCGCGGACAAGCCTGCGCCGGATCAAGGCGCGGTCGAAAATCTGGGTCGGCGAAGGGGACACAATGCGTGTGTAGCGCGAAATCCGATCCGATTGAATGGATTTCGCGCCAGTTGGGAAGCGCCCTAGCGAATATAGAGGACCGAGCCGCCGAACTCGCCGGTCGGATTTCCATGCGCCTTGAATTGAAACGCATGGGCAAGGACCGAGCTCAACTGCAGCTCCCGCCCGCAAAATGCGATGAAGGGCAAATCGAAGCGCTTCACATCCGTCATGCCGGCCGTATGCGGCTCTTTCACGGGGCGCAGCGCGGGCTTCAGCTTGTTCTCGATGAAACGGGCGACCTCGTTCGGGGTCAAGGCCGGGCAGCGCGCCTTCGCCACGGCCGAGAAAAGCGCATAGACGCCGGTGCGGTCATACTCTTCCTGCGTTCTTGCCGTAGGATCGAAACTGAAAGCGAGCTTGACGACCAGATTGGCGTCGGAAAATGCGAGCCGCAGGGCATTCCGGTCGAGCGACTCGATCTGCGATTTGACCCCCGGCGTAAATGTCGTCAATTCAAGCGCTTTCAGGACAACCGGCTTTCCGTTGACGTCGATCGGCTGCTTGTCGAAAACTTTCGACGTCTTATACCAATCGGTCACGACCAGCGTCTGCGCCAGGCTCGCGATGCAGTCGAAGAGCGCATGGCCGAAACAGCCGGGCGCGGGCGCGCCGGCCTTGATCGCATTGATCTTCGCGCCGATGGCGTCGATCTCTTCGGCATGCGCCCGCATCCATTCGAGCCATGGCGCCCGCTGCGAGGCGGGAATTCCATTCGCCTGGCCCGGATAATAGCCGGGATTGCCGCCCCATGGCGAGAGCCCCTCCTGAGCCTGGGCCTTCCCTGCCGTCAGCGCCGCCAAAGCCGCCAAAGCGGCGAGCGCCGCCAATCCTGATTTTCCCGCCAAGACGCCGCCCTCTGTTCCCCTCATGCTTTAGCTGATAAAAGCGCCATGACTTCAGGCGTTAGTCAACTCGGGCCGGGGAGCGAAGCATGAGGCGCGGCCGGCGCGCGGAAAGCTCTTTGCGGGAGCCGTGGAGCCGTCTGCAAACGGGTTTCGCCGCGCGCGCCTTGCCGGCTTTGCGGCATTGCGGCCGCGCCGCGCTCGATCTTTTGTTCCCGCCGGCCTGTCTGCATTGCCGCGCCGCCACCGATGCGCCCGGCTCGCTCTGCTCCGCCTGCTGGGGAAAGATCCGCTTTATCGAGCGGCCCTTCTGCGAACGCCTCGGCATGCCCTTCGCCGTCGATCTCGGCGCCGAGGGCTTGCTTTCGCCCGAGGCGGTCGCCGACCCACCGGTCTACGCCCGCGCCCGAGCGGTCGCCCGCTTCGAGGACGGCCCGGTGCGGCAATTGACGCATAGGCTGAAATATGGCGATCGGCTGGAGCTCGCGCGCCCGCTCGCGGCCTGGATGGCCCGCGCCGGAGCCGAGCTCCTGGCCGAGGCCGATCTTCTCGTGCCGGTTCCGCTGCATCGCCGCCGCCTGATCGCGCGCCGATTCAATCAGGCCAACGCCTTGGCGCAGGCGGTCTCGGCCCAATGCGGCGTGCCGGTCGATCCTTTCGTGCTTGCGCGGGTGAAATCGACGGCGTCGCAGGTCGGGCTGACCCGCAGCCAGCGCGCGGTCAATCTGCAAGGGGCGTTTCGCGTGCCGCAGGACATGGCGGCGCGGGTCGAAGGCCGCGCCATCGTTCTCGTCGATGACGTGCTGACCTCCGGCGCGACGGTTAACGCGGCGTCGCGGGCGCTGCTTCGCAGCGGCGCCGCGCGGGTCGATGTTTTGGTCTTCGCGCGGGTGGTTTAGCGGCTTTACGCGGCCCTTGTCGCCAGATCGGGGGCCAGTTTGAAATGCGCTTCGGTCTTCGCCTTGACCTCGTCCTGCGCGACGCCGTCGGCGAGCTCGATGAGGGTCATGCCGCTCCCGCCCTCTTTGTCGATGGTGAAGACGGCGAGATCGGTGATCACCAGATCGACCACCGCCGAGCCGGTGAGAGGCAGGCTGCAGTGATGCAGCAGCTTGGTCTGCCCTTTCGCCGTGTGGTCCATCACGACGACAACGCGCTTGACCCCGGCGACCAGATCCATCGCGCCGCCCATCCCCTTCACCATCTTGCCGGGGATCATCCAATTGGCGAGATCGCCGT
>CAWESJ010000207.1:0-5476 GCA_963811015.1 uncultured Alphaproteobacteria bacterium
GGTTGTAGCCAATAAGTCACGTGGCCGTCTTTCTCACGTCGTTGCGCCCTCTCTCTAACTTCATCTGGAAACATGATGAATGTGGAGGGCGTTTCAGAGATAGCATTGTTCACGATAATCCATCGATCGCCCATTATCTTGTCGAGCGTCTTTCCAAGCGGAACTGGGGACCCCTTCGAGAGCGATTTGACTTGAATACCGATAAAATGCGAGGCGTCGGGCGAATAGGCAATAATATCGATGCCTCGGGCATTTCTGGTTGTCGGCATGACGTTCCAGCCGAGAAGTGATAGCCGGTAACACACATAAAACATGCCGATGTTCCCAACGATCTGCGCTTCATGTTTTATTATCATGGTGGTTCCAAGCGAATGTGCCGGCTCCCACAGTATAAGTAATCACCATCAATGGCAGGCCATTACTGTAGTGCGCTTTTGCGCGGCGCCGCGGCCCGCGCGAGCCTGTCGTTGATCGCCTCGCCCAATCCATGGCGCGGAATGGGCGCGACCGCGATGCAGGACAGCCCGAGCGCGTCGAGTTCGCGCAAATAGGCGAAGAGATTGGCCGCCGCCTCCTCGAGATCGCCGCGCGGCGACAAATCGCGGATATAGGGGCCGATCGGGAAGCGCCCGCCGAAATCGAGCCCGCCCTCATGGGCTTCGACCTCGTCAGCCTCGAGCCGAAGCCTTGCGCGCGGCGCGTAATGGGAGGCGAGCGCGCCGGGGGCAAGAAGCTCTCCGGCTTCCGGCGCTTCGGCGAGGGGGAAGCCCAGCGCGGCTTCGATCGCGACCCTTCCAAGCCCGCCGGGCCGCAGCAGGCGCGGACGCTCGTCGAGACAGGAAACGATGGTCGATTCGACGCCAATGGGGCAGGGGCCGGCGTCGAGGATGAGATCGACCCTGCGTCCAAGGTCTTGCGCGACATGCGCGGCCGTGACGGGGCTGACCCGCCCGGAGCGATTGGCCGAAGGCGCCGCCAATGGCCGCCCCATCGCCGCGATGAGGCTCAGCGCCAGAGGATGGCCGGGCGCGCGCAAGGCAATGCTATCGAGCCCAGCGCGGGCCAGCGCGCAAACCGTCGCCTGCGGCGCCAAAGGCAGCACGAGCGTCAGCGGTCCCGGCCAAAAGGCCTCGGCGAGGCGCGCCGCCTCTGCCGAGAAGACGCCCTGTTCCCGCGCCGCCGCCAAGCTCTCGACATGGGCGATCAGCGGGTTGAAGCTAGGCCTCCCTTTGGCCGCATAAATGCGCGCGACCGCGGCGTCCGAGGCCGCGTCGGCGCCCAGGCCGTAAACCGTCTCGGTCGGAAAGGCGACGAGGCCGCCGCCGCGCAAAATCTCCGCCGCTTCGGCAATGGCGCCTTGGCTCGCCGTCAGAACGGGCGCCGCCGCCCGATGCTCGCTGCTCATGGGTTGAATGCTGCTCCATTGCGGCGTCCGAAGCTGAGGCCTTCATAAAGGAGGCCTTGCGCCGTACATATCTGGTGCGCGTGGATCGGCTTACCGTCAAGGGAGGTCGCCGGCGCGAGAAACGTCGGCTCCTGAGGTTTATCTATGAGCTATCGCGCGCCCGTGTCCGACATTCTGTTCGCCATGACCCATGAGGCCGGGCTCGCAAAAGGGCTGACGGACGGCCTCTACGCCGATCTCGCCGACGGATTCGCCGAGGCGACTTTGCGCGAAGCCGGCAAATTCGCCGAAAATATTCTCGCGCCGCTCAATCGCCTTGGCGACAAGGAGCCGGCCAGGCTCGAGGCCGGCCGCGTGGTCACGACGCCGGGCTGGCCCTCGGCCTATAAGCAATGGACGGCCGGCGGATGGAACGCGATCGCCACCCCGGTCGATTATGGCGGGATGGCTTTGCCGGCGCTTCTCAATACGGCCTGCGTGGAAATTTGGAATTCGGCCAATATGGCGTTCAGCCTCTGTCCGCTGCTCACCCAGGGCGCGATCGAGGCCGTGCATTCGCATGCGAGCGAGGCGCTGAAGAGCCTCTATCTGGCCAAGCTGGTCTCCGGCGAATGGACCGGCACGATGAATCTCACCGAGCCGCAGGCAGGATCGGACCTCGGCGCGCTCAGAACCAAGGCGGAGCGCCGCGAAGATGGGACCTATGGAATCTTCGGGTCGAAAATCTTCATCACCTATGGCGAGCACGACCTCGCCGAAAACATCATCCATTTCGTGCTGGCCCGCCTCCCCGACGCGCCGGCCGGCACGCGCGGCATATCGCTTTTTCTGGTTCCGAAATTTCTTGTCGAGGCCGACGGTTCGCTCGGCGCCCGCAACGACGTTCAGTGCGTGTCGCTGGAGCATAAGCTCGGCATTCACGCCTCGCCGACCTGCGCAATGGCCTATGGCGAGCATGGCGGCGCGACAGGCTATCTCGTCGGCGAGGAGAACAAAGGCCTCGCCTGCATGTTCACGATGATGAATAACGCGAGGCTCAATGTCGGCGTCCAAGGGGTCGCCATCGCCGAGCGGGCCTTTCAGCTGGCTCTCGCCTATGCGAAAGAGCGTCGCCAGGGCCGCGCGCCGGGCGATAGCGGCGAGACGATGAGCGCGATCATTCGCCATCCCGACGTTCGCCGCATGCTCATGACGATGAAGGCGCTTACCGCCGCGGCCCGCGCGATCTGCCTGATGACGGCTTCGGCGATCGATCGATCCCAGCGCGCCAAGACCGAGGCCGAGCGCGGGGAAGCGGCCGAGCGGGCCTCCTTGCTGACGCCAGTCGCCAAGGCCTTTGCGACCGATATAGGCAGCGACGTCGCCTCGATCGGACTCCAGGTTCATGGCGGCATGGGCTATATTGAGGAGACCGGCGCGGCGCAATTCCTGCGCGACGCGCGGATCGCCTCGATCTATGAGGGAACCAATGGCGTCCAGGCGATCGATCTGGTCCAGCGCAAGCTTCCCCTCGCCGAGGGCGCGGCGGTGAAACGCGAGATCGACGATATGCGCGCCGTTCTGGAGGCCTTGCAAATGACCAAGGCCGAGAGTTTCGGCGCGATGGCATTGCGCATGGGCGAGGCTGTCGCCGCGTTGGAGCGCGCCACCGGATTCATGCTGAAGACCTCCGCCAGCCGCATGGAGGACGCCCTCGCCGGAGCCGCGCCCTATCTGCGGCTCTTCGCCCTCGCGCGGGGCGGAACGGCGCTCGCCAGAGGCGCGCTCGCGGCGCATCGGCTTGCCGGCGGCGAGACTGATCCGGCCTTGGCGGCGCGGATCGCGACCGCGCGCTTTTTTGCGGAAAATATCGCGACCGAAGCCGGCGGCCTCGAACTCGCCGTGCTCCATGGCGGGGACTCGGTCAACGCCGGCGCCTTCGCGCTCTCGCTATGACGAGGCGTTCGGAGCCGAGCGGGGCGGCGCCGGAGCTCAGGCCAAACCTCAAGATCGAGCGCCATGGCGGCGTGCTTGTCGTGAGCTTCGACCGGCCGGATAAACAGAACGCGCTGACCGGCTCCATGTATCTTGCGGCGACGCAGGCGCTCGATGACGCGGATCGCGACGACTCCATCGGCGCCGTGGTTTTACGCGGGGAGGGCGGGACATTTTGCGCCGGCAATGACATTGGCGAATTTCTCGACGCAAGCGGGAGGCCTGAGGAATTTCCGGCCTTCGCCTTCATCAAGGCGCTCGCCGCCTGCGAAACGCCGCTCGTCGCGGCGGTCGAGGGCATGGCGATCGGCGTCGGCGCGACGATGCTCCTGCATTGCGATCTCGTCTATGTCTCTCCGGGCGCGATCTTTCGTCTGCCTTTCGTGGATCTCGGCCTCGTCCCGGAAGCCGCCGCCTCATTGCTGTTGCCGCGCCGGGTCGGCTTGGCGAAGGCGAGCGAGCTTTTGCTGCTCGGCGCGCAAATGGGCGCGGATGAGGCCGTGCGGCTTGGCCTCGCCAATGACATCATCGCGGCGGGCAAGCTGAGATCTTTCGCGACCGAGCAAGCCGCCCGGCTCGCCGCCAAGCCCCGCGCGGCGCTCGCCGCGACAAGGCGTCTCATTCGCGGCGATCGCGACGCCATTCTCGCAAGGATCGACGAAGAGGCGCGTCTTTTCGCGTTGGCGCTGCGCTCCGACGAGGCCCGCGCCGCCTTCGCCGCATTCCTTGCCAAAAAGCAAGTCTGACCGTTTAGAGCATGTTCCGAAAAAGCTGACCGACTTTTTCGACATTAAGACATCGGATATATCCAATGTCTCATAAGAACATGCTCTAACTTATTGATCTGGAGCGAGTTCTTATCGATTTTGGAACGCGCTCTAAGCGCTACTGCGCCAAAACCTCGACGTCGCGGTCGTCGGTGGAGGCGACTTTGAAGGTCGTCTGATAGGTCTTGTTGGCGTGCCTTGCGATGGCGACATATTCGCCTTCGGCCAGGATCAGCGAGGGAAAGGCGCCGATCATTTCGCGGATCACGTCGCCGCCGGGCGTCAGGATGGGTCTCGAGATAAGAATGTTGGCCAGCTGAGAGTTGCCCTTGAGCGCAAAATGTGGTGGAATTCACTGCAATGAATCGTCGAGATTTTATTCGCCTCTCTGCCGCGGCCTCTGCGGCTGCTTTTCACCACCCACTCGCCTTTGGCGCGACCAACCCGACCGCTTCGGTCCGGCTGACTCTTCGTACCGACCGGCTCGGCAACAAGATCGGCGACGACTTCACCGGGCTGAGCTATGAATCGGCGCAGCTCGGGAATCCGCATTTCTTCTCCGGGGACAATACGGATCTGGCCGGCTTTATGCGGCGGCTGGGGACGTCGGGCGTTTTGCGGATCGGAGGCAACACCAGCGAGTATTGCTACTGGACTCGGATCCAGCAAAACAGGCGAACATACAAAATATTGAGAGCATGAACAAAGATCGGATTGTCCCAGGCGGTGCAGCGCATCGATGAACTTGACAAGAAAAGGCTGGCGGATGGGTGACCGCGCCGCAACCGCTTTCCTTATCGCCAACTGCGGGCACATAGGACAAATCCATGGCAGGATAAGTCCAAGGATAAGGAGCGGCCGATGACTCCTTCCGCGCTTCCGCTTTTGAATCCCGTTGTCGCTCTCGCCATCCGCGCGGTCCTGGGCGCTTCAGTGATCCTCATGGCTCGCTACTTCTACGCCCATCCCGCCGACTGCTTCCGTAACTCATCGCGCGTTATCGCGGAGTATCCCTGGATCGTTCAGTTGGTTCGCGGCATGGCCTGCTTCTGCCTCTGGGGCGGATGCTTCATCCTGGGCGCGGCCGTGGCCGTGCAGCTCTTCGACCTCCACGGCGATCTGCTTGCTGCCGCTCTGGTCTTGATTTCCGCTTTGGGCGCATGGATGTTCCTGCCCAAGAACTCCAGCACAAGCGCGCCGGATTGATCGAAGTTCGGCGGCGCTGGAGTGCAATTCCGCGCCACCCCGGGAACTTTACGCCGGGTTCCTGCGTAATTTTGTGCTACGCTGTGCCTGTTTGGAAAGGTCGCCTATGCTTCCAGTCTCTGCC
>CAWESJ010000208.1:0-15693 GCA_963811015.1 uncultured Alphaproteobacteria bacterium
CCAAGACGGGATTGGCGCGGGTCTGAGATCGCCGCATTGACGCAGACGCCGCGAGCTTGTCAACCCGGGGTGGCGATGGTGCGGCCTGGCTCATCGGCCTCCGTCTCGTCCGGAAGCGTGACGCCATTGATCGCCGCGCAGAGGACCGGAGAAGGCTTGAAAGTGAGGACGCGGCGTGGCTTGATCGGAGCCTCGACGCCGGTGCGCGGATTGCGGCCGACGCGTTCGCGCTTGTCCCGGACGCAAAACAGGCCGAAAGAGCGGAGCTTGACGCTCTCCCCGCGGACGAGCGTGTTGGAAATCTCCTCGAGCGCCATTTCGAAGATCTCTCTCGATTGCGCGCGAGAGAGCGTGGGACAGGAGCTATGGACCGCGTCGAGAAGATCGGCCCTTGTCCTGGTTTTCCGCAGTTTGGCTGTGTCCGATCCCGGCTCCGACGCTGGACGCACCTCTTTGGTTCTCCCCCTTGGCCGTGCGATCGGATGCGATCCTAAAGCATTTTCCGAGTCATTGGAACGGAGCGCAACTAAGCTTTCGCCAGACAAAGGAAGTCAGCCGGCCGCTATTTATATTATTTTGACAGAATATTTTCGCCGCGAAATATTCGCAACAAAAAAGGCTCCGGCGAACCGGAGCCTTCGACTGATTTGCGCGAAGATGGAAGCGCGGCCGCCTCCATCTTCTGTCGCCATGGGCATGGGGTCCGGCGAACGGGAGGCTCCCGCCGCGCCGGAGCGCGGTTTGGTTAGAAATCCATTCCGCCCATGCCGCCCATTCCGCCGCCCGGCATGGCCGGCGCGTCCTTCTTGGGCTGCTCGGCGATCATCGCCTCGGTGGTGATCAGCAGGCCGGCGACCGAGGCCGCGTCCTGCAGCGCCGTGCGCACGACCTTGGTCGGGTCGATGATGCCGAGCCTTGACCAGGTCGCCATATTCGCCGGTCTGGGCGTCGTAGCCGAAGTCATAGTCGGCGATGCTCGAGCAGCTTGCCGACGACCACCGCGCCGTCCTCGCCGGCATTGTCGGCGATCTGCCGCAGCCGGCGTCTGGATCGCCTTGCGGACGATCTCGATGCCGGTCTTCTGGTCGTCGTTGTCGGTCTTGATGCTGCTCCAGCGCCTTGATGGCGCGCAGCAGAGCGACGCCGCCGCCGGGCGACGATGCCTTCCTCGACCGCGGCGCGGGTCGCGTTGCAGCGCGTCGTCGACGCGGTCCTTGCTCTCCTTCACCTCGACCTCGGTCGCGCCGCCGACGCGGATCACCGCGACGCCGCCGGCGAGCTTGGCCAGGCGCTCCTGCAGCTTCTCGCGGTCGTAGTCCGAGGTGGTCTCCTCGATCTGCGCCTTGATCTGGGCGATGCGGCCCTCGATATCGGCCTTGTCGCCGGCGCCGTCGATGATCGTGGTGGTCTTCCTTCTCGATGCGGACGCTGCTTGGCGCGTGCCGAGCATGGGCAGCGTCACGTTCTCGAGCTTGATGCCGAGATCTTCGCGAGATCACGCTGGCCGCCGGTGAGGATGGCGATGTCTTCCAGCATGGCCTTGCGGCGATCGCCGAAGCCCGGCGCCTTGACGGCGGCGACCTTCAGGCCGCCGCGCAGCTTGTTGACGACGAGCGTGGCCAGCGCCTCGCCCTCGACGTCCTCGGCGACGATGAGCAGCGGCTTGCCGGTCTGCACGACAGCCTCGAGCAGCGGCAGCAGCGGCTGCAGCGAGGACAGCTTCTTCTCGTGAATGAGGATATAGGGCTCTTCGAGCTCGGCGACCATCTTCTCCGCATTGGTGACGAAATAGGGCGAGAGATAGCCGCGGTCGAACTGCATGCCTTCGACGACGTCGAGCTCGGTTTCGAGGCTCTTCGCCTCCTCGACCGTGATCACGCCCTCATTGCCGACCTTCTGCATCGCGTTCGAGATGATTTCGCCGATCTCGACTTGTCGCCGTTCGCCGAAATCGTGCCGACCTGGGCGATCTCGTCGTTGGAGGTGACCTTCTTCGAATTCTTCTTGAGGTCGGCGACAACGGCTTCGACGGCGAGGTCGATGCCGCGCTTCAGATCCATCGGGTTGAGCCCGGCGGCGACCGCCTTGGTGCCTTCCCGAACGATCGAGGCGGCGAGAATGGTCGCCGTGGTCGTGCCGTCGCCGGCGATGTCGTTTTGCTTCGAGGCGACTTCACGAATGAGCTGCGCGCCGAGATTCTCGAACTTGTCGGACAGTTCGATTTCCTTGGCGACGGTCACGCCGTCCTTGGTGATGCGCGGCGCGCCGAAGGATTTCTCGATGACGACATTGCGGCCCTTGGGGCCGAGAGTCACCTTCACCGCATTATTTAGAATATCGACGCCGCGCAGCAAACGATCGCGGGCGTCCGAGGAGAAACGCACGTCTTTGGCAGCCATGTTCAAACTCCTGAATCGAGGTCTGGAAATATCGGTTTAACGGCCTTCGCGGGACTCAGGCGATGACGCCCAGAATGTCGCTTTCCTTCATGATCAAAAGATCCTGGCCGTCGATCTTCACTTCAGTGCCCGACCATTTGCCGAACAGGACTTTGTCGCCCGCCTTCACATCGAGCGGCGTGAGCTTGCCGCTTTCGTCCCGGCCGCCGGGGCCGACGGCGATAATCTCGCCTTCCTGCGGCTTCTCCTTGGCGGTATCGGGGATGATGATCCCGCCCTTGGTCTTTTCCTCACCCTCGAGACGTCTCACCACGACGCGGTCGTGCAAAGGACGAAAGCTCATGTCTCCTGGTTCCCTTTTAAGCCGCCGGAGGCCCGCTTTTCCGCGCGGGGCGCGCCTCGCTCGCCTTGCGGCTGGTTTACAATCCCGCCCTGTTAGCAGTCTCATCTAGTGAGTGCTAAGAGCGTCGTTTAGATAGGCGGCTTGCCTAGAACTGTCAAGCCAAGCGCCTGCAAAGGCGTCATTTTGGACGCGCCCGCCGCAGGATTGGGCTCTCAGCGCCGGGTGGGCGCGCGGCTCCAATAAGTCGGCGAGGCTTGAGGCAAGACGGGAAAGCCGCCGTTATGGATCGGGCGGCGAAACAGGCCGCGGCCAGCCGCGCGAGGGAGGCGCGCGCCAGTCATGCAGCCCCGCGCCCTCGGCAGTTCGCTTCATCGACAGAATCGCCTGGCCGCGTCGCGGTTCGGCATGTCCCCGCAAAAGGCTGATCAGCCCTTCCGAGAACATGCCCTGAACGTCGCGTTTAAAGCGCCGGGCGGAGCATCCACCTCAGGCCGCGAGGGGCGGAATCCGCAGCACCTGTCCCGGATAGATCTTGTCGGGATCGGACAGCAAAGGCTTGTTGGCGTCGAAAATCACATTATATTGCCCGCCCTTGCCATGGCCATATTCGGTTTCGGCGATCTTCCAGAGCGTATCGCCCGATTTGACCGTATAGAATTTCAACTCGGCCTCCGTCTTGGCGGGCTTCAGGTCATTCTGGACCTTGGCGACGCCGACGGAATTGCCGACCGCAAGCGCGATCTTCTCGGCTTCCTCGGTCGAGGCGGCGCTTCCGGAAAGGATGACCTTGTCGCCATCGACCTTAATGTCGGTCTTGGACAGGTCGAGGCCGTGTTTTTCAGCCTCTTTCTTCAATTGCTCGGCGGGGGCTGGGGCGGCTTCGGACCCGCCGGTGATCTTGGGCCAACTGATTTGGCAAAGCTCAATAAACCCATCTCGTATCCTCCTTCGTTGAAATCATCGAAAAAGGCGTGGCTGGAATAAGGTTTTGATCGCGCCGCGCTCGGCCGGCCGAATTAGGCCGACCATGAAGAGCTTAACAAACCAGTCAAGAAACTCCATGAGAAATTCGGTCAAATTATATCCCGGTCGGTCGCCCCGACCTGGACTATCTGGACCGCTCTTCCATCGAACGATGCTTTGCCGGAGCAAGTTGCAAAAAACTTGATCGACTTTTTCGGTCAGACCATGCTCCAAGGCTTCGAGCTTGAGCGATTCCTTATCCGGCCGGCGCGCTCTGTCAGATCGTGAGGCGCGGCCGGGCCTTTGGCCGAACTTCAGCTCATTTCCAGCTATCTCTTTGGCGATGGAGCTTCAGGATTTGGGAAATGACCGCATGACGGCCGGGCCGCGCCCTCCGGTTTCGCCGGCCGCCGCCCTCGTGACGGGGGCTGCGAGGCGCATCGGATTGCGGATTTGCGAGCGTCTCGCGCAGGCTGGCTACGCCGTCGCGCTTCATTGCCGGCCGTCTTCGCGCGCGGAAGCCGAAGCGGCGGCGGCGCGGATGGCGGAGCAGGGCGGCAAAGTCCGCGTCCTCGCTCGCGATCTCGCCGACGCGGCCGCGCTCGAGCGCCTCATTGAGGAAGCCGGCGCGATTTTCGGCCGCTCTCGCTTCTCGTCAACAATGCCGCGATCTTCGAAGAGGATGACGCGGCCAATTTCGATCTCGCGCGGTGGGAAAGGCATTTTGCGATCAACCTGCGGGCGCCGGCGGTCCTTTGCCGCGATTTCGTCCGCCAGCTGCCGGCGGATACGGAAGGCGCCATCGTCAATATCATTGATCAGAGGGTCTGGCGTCCGACCCCGCAATTCTTCTCCTATACTTTGAGCAAGACCGCGCTGTGGACGGCGACCCGCACCATGGCCCAAGCCTTCGCGGCGCGTGGCATAAGGGTCAACGCCGTCGGGCCCGGGCCGGTGCTGCCGAATGACAGCCAGGGCGAAGGCGCCTTCGCGCGCGAGGTCGAGGGCCTGCCGCTCGGCCGCGCGGTCGGGCTCGACGACATAGCCGACGCGGTCCTCTATCTCGCCGCGGCGCGCAATGTCACGGGACAAATGATCGCGGTCGACGCCGGCCAGCATCTCGCCTGGCGGACGCCGGACGTCGTGCTTTGAGCCTCGCGTCTAATCCGCGCTCGGCAGGCGCCGCATGGTGAATTCGATGCGGCCGTCGGCGAAGTTCGCGCCAGAATTCGATTTCCGTCATATAGGCCGCCTTTGGAAATCTGTCGAACCATTCGCGCGGCTTTTCGCGCGCCTCGCCGCGCGGCAAAACAAAGGTCTCGCGCCGCCAGCTCGTCGCCGGCTGCGGCAGTGCGCGCTTCGCCCGCGCTCGGCGAGCCTCCGCGCGAGGTCCGATGGCGTCTTGCGTTCCGCGCTCACCGTGAAGGCTCCCAGAATTCAGCGCTTGATCATAGCGCGCATGCGACGCTGCGTAAAAACCACAATGCCGGCGTATTTTTTCTCCGCGCGCGGCGCGCCTCGTTGGCTTGCTGCCCGCCGGGGCCTTGGCTTACCAAACTTGCATAAGCCAAAAGCAGACGGACGACGAGTGAAGGTCATCGCCCGCGCCGATCCAGATCCAGGAGTTTTTTGATGTTCGAAAAAGCTTGCGAATATTCCGAGCTGATCGAGGGAAAATATGATGTCGCGGTCGTAAACCGGACACTCTGCCTGATCATGTGGCCGGAAGGCGGCGAGCCCAGCGCCTTCCAGGGCATGTGCCCGCATGCGAAGGAGCCTCTCGCCGACGCGCGGTTCGACGGGAAGAACCTCGAATGTCATCATCATGATTGGCAGTTCGACGGCGCGACGGGCAAATGCCTCAAGGGCAAGCCCTGCAACCTTGCGGAATATCCGCTCAAGGTCGAAGACGGCGCCGTGTTCATCGACGTCGCGGGCGTCGAGCCGGTCTATGTCGAAGGCCCGCCGAAACAGCCGGGCATCATGCGGTAAGAGACTGCGTTTCCCGAGGCCCGTTTCGCGGCCGCCCCTTTGGCAAATGTTTTATCCGGTGCCGTCCGAATCCGGGCGGTCTTGGGCGTTTGACTGTTTCGACCGATCAACCTCTTCCTGGAGCAACTGCTCCAGGAGTGGCTGATCATCGGGCAGTCCGGCGCTTATCCAGCGCGACTCCAGGCTTCTCAAGGCGTCGCCGATCCCTTTGCCGCTGGCGAGGCCGCGCGCCATGAGATCCGCGCCGGAAAATGGCAGACGCGGCGCCTTGGCGTCGTGAAGAAAGTTGCGCGCTATGTCCCAGGCGGCGGCGTCGGGCGCGCGCGCTTCGGCTTCCGCCAAGGCGCAGGCGTCGAGCGCGGCGCGGCGGCCGCTACGATAGAGCAGGCTGCGCAAATTGACGGGTCTTGGCGGCTCTTCCAATCCGTGCAGCTCGATAAGCGCGGCCGCGCCCTGTTCGAGGCGGCGATATTCGGCGTTGGAAAGCCTCATCCGCTCGCGCAGGCGCGCGGCGTCCTCCGGCGCATAAAGGCAAAGCGCGGCGAGACGCAAAAGCGGGTCTTGCGGGGGGCTCGGGGCGATGGCCGCGAGCCGCCGCAGCCGCGCCGGATTGGGCGCCGCCGCGAGGAGCGGCCCGAGCAATCCCGCCGCGCAGATTTCCTCGCAAACCTCGACAGCCCGCCGCGCGCAGAGCAGCTTCAGGATTTCCGCCCGGAGTCTCTCCCGCGAAAGGGAGGCGAGGCCGCAGCGCGCGCGCATCGCGCCTTCGAGCCCGGCGCGATCGAGTGGACCGTCGGCGAATTCGGCTGAAAAGCGAAAAAAGCGCAGAATGCGCAGATAATCCTCGCGGATGCGGCGCGCCGGCTCGCCAATGAAGCGAATTTTTCGCGCCTCCATGTCGGCGAGGCCGCCGGCATAATCGTAAAGCTTGCCGTCGCGCGACATGGAGAGCGCGTTCACGGTGAAATCCCGCCGCATGGCGTCGGTCTTGAAGTCGCGACCGAAGCGGACTTCGCGCGCCGTCCGTCGGTCTCGACATCCTCACGCAAGCTCGTCGTCTCGAAGGTCCTGCCCGCGACCAGCAGGGTCACGGTGCCATGCGCGAGCCCGGTCGGAATGCAGCGCAGGCCGGCGGCCTTGGCGCGCGCCATCACCGCCTCGGGCGGCGCGGTCGTCGCGAGATCTATGTCGCCGACCGGCCTTCCGAAAAGGGCGTCGCGCAAGGCGCCGCCGACAATCCTCGTCGCGTCTCCGTCGCGGTCGAGCGCGCCGAGAATTTCGATCAGGGCCTGATCGTTGAGCAGAGCCGCCGCGGCGTCGGGCGCCTTGACGCCGGCCTGCGCGTCGGCGCCGCCTTCGCTCATTGCAGGCGCCCCGGCACCAGCTTGCCGTTTTCAATATGGGCCGGCACATAGGCGCCCTCATGGCGAACCGCGAAAATGCCGAATGTGAGCATGCCGGCGACGGCGATGGCGAAGTCCCGCGAGGGCGAGCGCCGAAATCGCGCCATGGGTCCAATGATCCACCGCGAACGGATAGGTCCGGCGCAACGCCAGATAGATTAAATAAACCACGAAGGGCGAGGCGAACAGAAGCGCCGGCTCCAGGATTATCCGCGACATCAGCTGTATAGCCTTTCATAGAGGTTGCGGAGAATGCCGGCGGTGACGCCCCAGATGTAGCGCCCGCCATAAGGCATCGCGTAGAATTGGCGCATTGTCCCGTCGAACTCGCGCACGATCAACGCATGATTGGCGGCGTTCATCAGAAACGCGAAGGGAACCTCGAAAGCATCCGCGACCTCATGCGGATTGATTTGCAGCGCGAGCGGCGGCGCGACCTTGGCGACCACCGGAAGAATGTGAAAGCCGGTGCCGGTGAGATGCGGATCGAGATAGCCGAGCGGTTCGACGCGGCGGCCGTCGAGGCCGATTTCCTCGCGCGCCTCGCGCAAGGCGGCGGCGATCGGAGTTTCATCTTCCGCGTCGATCTTGCCGCCGGGGAACGCGATCTGGCCGGAATGGACTCGCAAGGCGGCGGCCCTTTGGGTCAAAATGACCTTCACCTCGCCCGGATAGGCGACCAATCCAATGAGGACGGCCGCCGACCGCGCCTGCGTCAAATGCGCGAGCCCGCCGCTCGGTTCATTTGGCGCAGGGTCGTCCGCCTCGCGCGCGGCGCGGGGCCAAGCGGCGTCGGGCGCAAGCGACAGCCGCGTCCTGATATGGGCGAAGACGTTTTCCGGCGCGAAACGCCGGTCAGAGGGCGCCGCGGCCGGCATTTGGCGCCTCGCTTTCCTGGGGCGCTTCGGTCTGTTCCAGAGCGTAACTGTCCGCGGCGTCCGCAAGCGGAAAGAACGCGCCGGCCGAGGCGACGCCGAAACGCCTCGCGCCGTCATGCTCCCTGAATTCGCCGCGCGCGACGAGATCGCGCGAAAGCGCGCGGGCGAGGAGCGCCCAAAGGCCGCCGCGAACGCGGATATAGGGCTTCAGGCCTCCTGCCTCCCCAATCTCGAAACGCAGCGGATGGTCGGCGTCGGCCGCGACCCAATCGTCGACATTGGTCCGAAACCGCAAAATCTGCTTCGATCCCTCGATCGTCTCGGCGGTCATCTCCACCGCGACGAAAGGCGCGTCCTCGACGATGACGCCGACGCGTTCGACCGGGGTGACGAGGACATAGCGCTCGGGGTCCTTGCGCAGGATCGTCGAGAAAAGCCGGACAAGGGCCGGGCGACGGATCGGCGCTCCCTGATAAAACCAGGTTCCGTCGCGGGCGATCCTCATGTCAATGTCGCCGCAAAAAGGCGGATTCCAGTGTTCGACCGGCGGCAGGGCGCCGCGACCTTCGCGGCCAGCGCCTGGCGCGCGCAAGGTTTCAGCCAAAGCCTCGGCGGCAAGATCCTCAGCCATATTCCTCCGGCGACTCCATGCGAGGGCTTGCGCCGGTCAAAGCGGCGTGATCAGCCGCCGCCCCAATCGACAATGCGATTTGGATCAACGATCTAATCAGCTATAAGCGAAATGAAAGCGGCTGGCTTCTTTCGCGCGGGCGTCAAAAGGCGGAAATCACATGCCGGAACCTATTACGGCCTCGTTCGAGGTCGCCATGGCCCGCACGGCCGAGACCGCGCTGGAGCGCATCGCCGCGGCGCGGGCGTCGATCGGGACGGTCATCTTCGGCCAGGCGCAGGTGGTCGAGGAAGCCCTGGTCACTTTGCTGTCCGGCGGGCACGGGCTGCTCGTCGGCGTGCCGGGCCTCGCCAAGACCAAGCTCGTCGAGACCCTGGGCACGGTGCTCGGCCTCAACGCGCGGCGCGTGCAGTTCACGCCGGATCTGATGCCCGCCGACATCCTCGGCTCCGAGGTGTTGGAGGAGGCGGCCGACCGCGCCGCTCCTTCCGCTTCGTCCAAGGGCCGATCTTCGCGCAGCTGCTGATGGCCGACGAGATCAACCGCGCGAGCCCGCGCACCCAGTCGGCGCTGCTGCAGGCGATGCAGGAACAGCATGTCTCGGTCGCCGGCGAGCGCTACGACCTGCCGCAGCCCTTCCATGTGCTCGCGACGCAGAACCCGCTCGAGCAGGAAGGCACTTATCCGCTGCCCGAAGCCCAGCTCGACCGCTTCCTGATGCAGATCGACGTCGCCTATCCCGACCGCGCCGCCGAACGGCGCATCCTGATCGAGACCACCGGCGATCGCAGGACACGAGGCCGAAGCGCGGCATGAGGCGCTGAGGAGCTGATGGCGGCGCAGCGCCTGGTGCGCCGACTGCCGGTCGGCGAAAGCGTCATCGACGCCATTCTGGATCTCGTCCGCTCGGCGCGGCCAGGCGAGGGCGATCCCGCGATCACCAAGCATATCGCCTGGGGGCCGGGGCCGCGCGCGGCGCAAGCCCTGATGCTCGCGACCCGCGCCCGCGCGCTGCTCGGCGGGCGGCTTTCGCCCTCCATCGACGATCTCGCGGCGCTGGCCGTTCCCGTGCTGAAGCACCGCATGGCCTTGAGCTTCGCCGCGCGGGCCGAAGGCGAGACGGTCGTCGATCTCGTGACCCGGCTCGTGGGGCGGCTCGGCTGACCATGCCGCAAGCGCGACTGCTCGACAAAGAGGAAAGCCGGATTGGAGCCCGCCAGCAGGATGACGCGCTCCTGCTCGCGCGGCGGTTCCCGAGCCTGCTCGTCGCCGCCAGGGAGGTCGCGGCGAGCGTCATGCACGGCGTCCATGGACGAAGACGCGCCGGCCTCGGCGAGACCTTCTGGCAATTTCGTCCCTTTGTCGCCGGCGAGGCGGCGAACCGGATTGATTGGCGCCGCTCCGCGCGGGACGACCGGCTCTATGTGCGCGAACGCGAGTGGGAGGCGGCCCATACGGTGCTGATCTGGATGGACCGCTCGGCGTCGATGCGATTTTCATCGAGGCTCGCCTTGCAGCCGAAGATCGACCGCGCGCTCGTGCTCGGCCTCGCCGCCGCTGATCTTCTCATGCGCGGCGGCGAGCGCGTCGGCCTGCTCGGCCTCATGCGGCCGATTGCGGTCAGGAACATCATAGAGCGCTTCGCCGAAACCCTGATGCAGGAGGAGAGCGCCCGGGATTTCAAGCCGGAGGAGCTGCCTTCCCCGACCAATCTGGCGCGCAACGCCCAGGCGATTCTCATCGGCGATTTTCTCAGCGATCCCGCCGACATCGCAAAAATGATCGAGACCATGAGCGGCGCCGGCGGGCGCGGCCATTTGCTCATGATCGCCGACCCGATCGAAGAGACCTTTCCTTTTTCCGGCCATACCGAATTCATCGACGTCGATTCGCCCGCGCGTCTGCGCGTCGGCCGCGCCGAAACCTTCCGCGACGAATATATGCGCCGTCTCATAGCCCATCGCGAGGCCGTCCGAGCCGCGGCGGCGTCTCGGGGATGGAGCTTGACGCTGCACCGGACCGATCGGCCGGCGTCCGAGGCCTTGCTCGCCTTGCGCATGCGGCTCGAAGCCAATTTCGTCCACGCTTCGCGAGAGCTCGCGCCCTGATGTTCGGCCTCCCGCTCGCTTTCACTGTTCCCTTGGCGCTCGTCGCGCTCGCCGCCTTGCCGGCGCTCTATTTTCTGCTGCGCGTGACGCCGCCGCGGCCACGGCAAACGCCGTTCCCGCCGCTGCGGCTCGTTCTCGACCTTCGTCCCAGGGACGAAACGCCTTCGCGGACGCCTTGGCTGCTTCTGCTCCTGCGCCTCGCGGTCGCGGCCTGCATCATTCTCGCCATGGCGGGGCCGGTCTGGAACCCTTTGCCCATCCTCGGCGCTGGAGCAGGGCCCTTGCTCGTCGTGATCGACGACGGCTGGCCTTCGGCGCCGAGCTGGGATCGTCGGATCGCCGCCGCCGCCGGGCGGATCGAGGCGGCGGGGCGGCGGTCGCAGCCGGTCGCGGTCGCGGCGGCGTCCGACGCGGGTCGCGAGATCGCTCCCGCCGACGCCGGCGAAGCTTTGGAGCGCCTGCGCGCTCTTGCGCCCGCGCCTTTTGCTCCCGACCGGCTTCTTGTCCTCGCGCCGATCGAGAAATTCATCGGGGCTCATCATGACAGCTCGATTGTCTGGATCGCCGACGGGATCGAGCAGGGCCATGCGCGCGATTTCGCGGCGAAGCTCGCGGCGCTTTCGGCGCATGTCGAAATCGTGACCGGCGCCGATCCGGTCCGGGCGCTGGCCGGGCCGCAAAATCTCGCCGGCGGGCTCGAGGCGCGCGTGTTGCGTTCGCGGCAGGGCGGGCCTGAGCAAGGCCTTGTCCGCGCGCTCGACCTCAAGGGCCTCGCCCTTGGCGCGGCGGCGTTCGATTTCACCGGGGCGAAGGAGACGAAGGCGCGGTTTGAAATGCCGGTGGAATTGCGCAACGACGTCGCCCGGCTCGAGATCGCCGACGAACATTCCGCCGGGGCGGTGTCGCTTCTCGACGAACGCTGGCGCCGCCGCCGGATCGGCCTCGTCAGCGGCGAAACCGCCGACTTGTCGCAGCCGCTTCTCGCGCCGAATTATTATCTTGTGAAGGCGCTCTCGCCCTTCGCCGACATGCGCGAGGCGCGGCCGGGCGCGACGGAGCCGATCCGCGCCTTGCTTGGCGATCATGTCGCGGTCATGATCCTCGCCGATGTCGGCGCGGTGTCGGGGCCGGCGCATGACGATCTTCTGCGCTTCGTCGAGGATGGCGGCGTTCTCCTGCGCTTCGCCGGCTCCCATCTCGCCGGCGCCTCCGACGATCTCGTCCCGGTCAGGCTGCGGCGCGGCGGACGCGTGCTCGGCGGCTCGATGTCCTGGGACACGCCGAAGACGCTTGCGCCTTTCGAGCGGCGAAGCCCGTTCTTCGGGCTCGACGTCCCCGCCGAAGTGACCGTCGCGCGTCAGGTTCTGGCCGAGCCGGATCCGGGCCTTCCGGCCAAGACCCTGGCGCAGCTTTCGGACGGAACGCCTCTCGTGACCGCGATGCGGCTCGGCAAGGGCATGACCATTTTGTTCCATGTGACCGCCGACACGACCTGGTCCAACCTGCCGCTTTCGGGCCTGTTCGTGGACATGCTGCGCAAGATCGTCGCCTTGTCGGGCGAGACCGCGAAAGACGCCTCGCCCGAGCTCGGCGCCGAGCAGCAAGCCGAAGGGGAAAGGCTGGCGCCCGCCAAACGGACCCTCGACGGATTTGGCGTCTTCGGCCCGCCGCCGGCGAGCGCCAAGCCGATCCCTGTCGGCTATGACGGCGCCGCCGACGCCGAACATCCGCCAGGCCTCTATGGCGCCTCGGAGGCCCTGATCGCGGTCAATGTTCTGCCGCCCGACGCGACCATCGCGGCGGCGGATTATTCTGGCCTCGGCCTGGCCGAGGCACCCCTGAGCGGCTCCGAGCCAATTGACCTGAAACCCTGGCTGATCGCCGCCGCGTTCGTGCTTTTCGCCCTCGACGCCCTGGCCTCCCTCTGGCTCTCGGGCGGTTTCGGGCGAGGATCGCGGCGCGCGGCGGCGGCGCTCGCGCTGCTTTGCCTCGGCTGCGGCGCTCTGGTCGCGCCCATGCGGGCCATGGCCGATCCCGCCGCGCAGGCGCCTTCGCCGCGCGATCTCGAATCGGCGCTGAACACAAGGCTCGCCTATGTGGCGAGCGGCGATCCCAAGGTCGACGAGGCGAGCCGGCAGGGCCTTGCGAGCCTCTCGCGCGCGCTCGCGCGGCGCACGTCGCTCTCGCCGGGCGATCCCGTCGGCGTCGATCCGGCGCGCGACGAATTGAGCTTCTATCCGCTGCTCTATTGGCCGGTCGTCGCGACCAACCCGCAACCGCCGCAGGCGGCCATCGCCAGGATCGCGCCTTCATGAAGCAAGGCGGCACGATCGTCTTCGACACCCGCGACGCCTTCGCCGCTAGGCCCGGCGGCGCGCCGACCCCGGCGGCCCGATGGCTGCGGCAGCTGCTTGACGGGGTCGACGTTCCCGAGCTCGAGCCGGTGCCGCCCGACCATGTCGTGACCAAGACCTTCTACCTTATCGACGGCTTCGTCGGCCGCTATGCGATCGGGGAAACCTGGATCGAGGCCTTGCCGCCAGCGCCCGCGGACGGCGGCGCGAGGCCCGCGCGCGCGAGCGACAGCGTCTCGCCGATCATCATCACCGCGAATGATCTCGCCGCCGGCTGGGCGAGCGACCAGGACGGCGAAAGCCTCTATGCGCTGACGCCGGGCGGGCGCCGGCAGCACGAGCTCGCGCTTCGCGGCGGGATCAATCTGGTCATGTATACGCTGACCGGCAATTACAAATCCGATCAGGTTCATGTTCGCGATCTGCTGGAGCGGCTCGCCCATTGAGGCGGCGGCGCTCGCGACCGTCCTGGCCGCTCTAGGGCATGCTCTGATCAGATTTCTCGATCAGAACATGCTCAAATCTATTTGTCTGGAGCAAACTCTTATTGATTGGATGATTCTATCCAATCCGAGAGCGCTCTAGATACTAATTCCATTTGTGATGAGATCCGGGTGCAAAACGTCATATGCTGGCAATTTAGGATAATGCTGCTTGTCATTCGTCTCAGCAAAACTTTGCCCAAGCTTGGCCAAGTCAATTTGAAAATCAGTTACGATCTTCGACCAAGCTTTTTCAGGCTTGCCCAGATCACCGTACTCCGTCAAGCTACCATCTTGTGAATAAAATCCAAGTTTATCATATCTGAATGCGGAAAGTCTGGTAATCACTTCGGCCTGATCCTCGATCCGAGCGCGGGGAATTGCGAACAGCGAGCCCGTCTCAGGATGAGTGGCGAAAGGCAGGGTATTGGCGTCGGCGAAATATGGATATTGAAGATAATTGACCACCGAGTGCTGCGGCCCGCAGGTCCAAATTATATTTGTCAAGGCTTCGGCCAAGTCTTTCTTCGCTCGGTCCATCCCAAGATTAGTGGGATTTCCTCGGATAGGACAAGAATTTAAATCTAAGCCGTACTCTCTGGACAGAACTCATTCCAATTCCAAAGCGGGGTGTCGAGACGAAATGCGACTTCGTCCCGAGTTGGATACGCAACGCGCGCCAGATAGTCATCGACAAATCTTTTGATGGCTTGGTAAACGGGTATTCCATACTGATGATAGGCAAAGTACACAGGCGATGCTTGAGCCGGGAAGCCCCGATTTGCAAGATCAGCCTCTATGCCGCCATGTATCCTTAAATCAAAAGTTTGAACAGAATCCTCGGTAATCTTAAGCAAATCGTCTACGTTAGCCATGAAATTGTGATCAATCGGGCCGCCTGGATTTATCAATTTGTCAAATGCTTCATTATTTGTGGCCACCATGAACTTGAAATGGGGCCGCAACAGCCGCCCGATCGGATGATCGGGCGGGAGCTTGCGATAGGTGGCCAGGGCGTAAGGCTGCATGACCAGGTGACACCGTCCCAGATGAGTCCCGAGTTCGTGGTAGTTCGCGGCCGCTATCTGATGCAGCCGCTTGGCGCGCACCCACTGGTCGGCCAGCCGGGTGTCGCGCGCGAACTCCGGAGCGAAGAGGGGAGCGGTTTCGCCCGGCAGTTCAATGGCCAGCGGCAAAAGACGGCCGCTTGTCGGGTCGTCGGTCACCGGCAAGAGACGGCCGCCTGTCGGCGCGGCGCCTTGGCTGGACGAGATGTAGAACAATGCGGCGGGCCACGCCGTGGGACGTCCTGCAGTTTGAACGTGACCGTATTTTGAGTAATCGACCTGAAAAAGCTGTCCGGAGTTCAAAAGGCGGTCAAAGTCGACGACGACATTGCGCAATTGGTCATGATGCCGCGACACCAGCGAAGTCTGGGCGGTCGCGCAAGACGACCTCGATTTTCGTGGGGTCCGGTCCCGCGAGCTGAAAATCCGCGAAAGTACGGTCGTCGAGATATAAATCAGGGATCGCCGCCCCTGGCGTGGGCAGGGCGGTGAAGAAATTGCCGCCTGTCGCCGGGGCGATAAGTCCGCCCGCCTTCCAAAGCGCGACGTCCGCGGCAAGCTTAAGCATCCATTTATTGGCGTTACGGTTAAAATTGTAGCTCCCCTCGCTTCGATCATCGGGGAAATTTTTTGCTCGCGTTATTTTGCCACGAACGAACTTGTGCTCGTAACGTCTTTCGTCGACTTGGGATATCCAGATTAAATAATCATCGATTGGACTGATCTCAAATAGTTGACAAGTATCATTTATCTTGTCAAACATTCGTAAATAGCCTGTGCCATTATCGTCGCCATGAATATAGTAGCCGGTCTTTTTGTTCTTTATCCTGCATCTATTAAAATCACCGTCAATTTCAAACACTTGACACTTGTTGTTTTCGGTGCCCAACAACCGCAACGAACCCGTGCCGTCATTGTCGGCGTGAACATAGTAAAGGGTGTTATCATTAACTATCCGATACCCTCCTTCACAGGCCTCCATACAAAAATTCTGACATTTTTCATTGTGAGGGCCTGCAGCTAGGCTCAATGATCCGGCGCCATTATCGTCGCCGTGAAAGACGTTCTTTGAC
>CAWESJ010000209.1:0-18397 GCA_963811015.1 uncultured Alphaproteobacteria bacterium
GCCGCGCGAATGGCGCGCTGCAAAGCGAGCTGCGCAGCCTGATCCGCATTGACGACGACCAGGCGCTCGCGAGCGGCAAGCGGGACGTGCTCGCCAAGGTGCAGGCCTTGACCGACTTCACCTTCGACCAATTTCGCCGCACGGTCCTGCTGGCGCAAGGCGAGTTCGACGCCTTTCTGCTCGCCGGCGAGAATGAACGCGCCGAGCTTTTGGAGAAAGTGACCGGCACGGAGATCTACGCCGCGCTGTCCGTGCGGGCGCATGAGGAGATGGAAAAGCGAAAAGCCGCGCTGAGCGCTCTCGAAGCGCGCCGCGCCGCCATCGGCCTGCTCGATGACCCGGCGCGCGCCGCCCTCGCGGAAGAGCGCGCAAAGCTCGCCGCCGAAGCGACGGAGATCGGCGCCGCGATTGACGCCGCGAAGGCGCGCCTCGCGCATCATGCGAGCCTCCGCGCCGCGCGGGAAAAATGCGAGGACGCGGAGCAAGCCGATCGCGCCGCGCGTCTCGCTTCGGCGGAGGCCGCGCCGGAGCGAAGGCTCCTCATAGAGCTTGATCTTGTCGAGCCCTTGCGGCCGAAAGCCGCCGCCATCCTCCTCGCCGAGGCGAGCTTTTGCCGCGCGGAGAAAGCGCTGGGCGAGACAAGCCTCGCCCATGCGCAGGCGCGCGAGGCCGGTGCGCGCGCCGCCGCCGCGCGCGAGAAGGCGCAAGCCTTGGACATCGAATCCGAAGCCGTCTTCAAGGCGTTTGGACCGGTGTGGACGCGCTGCGAACAGCTCGACAAAGCAATCGAAATCGCCGCCGAGGAGCATGAAAAGGCCGAAGCGCTGCGCCTCGCGGCGGACCAAGGCGCAAGCGGCTGCGCGGCGCAGCTTCAGCGGCTCGACGCGGAACATGCCGGGGCTTTGGCTGCGCGCAGCCACGCCGAAACCCGCCTCGACGCCCATCCCGAAAGAGGGATCTTGTGCGATCGGCTTCAGGAGATCGAGGATCTTTTGCAAAAGCGCGGCGCGCTCAAATGCCGGAGCGAGGAGATGCGGGAGCTGAACGCCCGCGCGGCCGATGAGACGCGCCGCCTCGCCGCGCTCATCGCGGACTTGGAGGCGTCGGCTGATCAATCGCGCGCCGAGCGGGACCGACTTGGACGCGAGAGCGAGGCGCGCCATGGCGCCCTCGCCGCCATTGGCGAGGACGCGCTGCGGCGGCGCGATCGCGCCTTGACCGATCTGCAGAGTGGACTCGGCGACGCCGCCCGCGTTCTCGACCGCCGCATGCGGACGCAAGGCCAGCTTGCCGAAGCTGGGGCCGCGGCGGCGACAGCCGCGCAGGATAAGGAGCAGGCGAGCGCGAAGCGCGCGGCGGCGCAGGCGGAGCTCGCGACGGGCAAGGCGGCCCGCTCCGAAATCATCGGCCTCATTGATCTCGCCGATGCGACGGCCTCGCCGGAAGCAATCCAGCTTCGCGCCAATCTTGTCGCGGCAGAGCCCTGCCCCGTCTGCGGCGGGACCGACCACCCCCATGCGGCGTTGGAGGACGGCGCGGCGGCCTTTGTGGCGCGCATCCGGGCGCGGCGCGCCGAGCTCGACCGCTTGACGGCGGCGGCGGCAAGCGCGGCCGAGGCCGCCGAAGGGGCGCTGGCAGGCGCCGCCGCCCGACATGATGCGGCGCTTCGCCTCGGCGCGGCCGCCCGGGCTGATCTCCACGCGACGGAGAGCGAATATGCGGAGGCTTTTGCAGATCTCGAGCAGCGCCGCGCGGCGTTGGGATATGCCGAGCCCCTGCCTCCGACGCCGGCGGAGGCGATCGGGCCAGTCTTGACGCTCGCGGCGACGGTCCGCGCCGATCGGGAGGCGCTCGCCGCGCCGCTGACGCAAGCCGAGGCTTTGCGCGCCGACCTCGACGCGCTGCGCGCGGCGCATGGTCTCGCGATTGAGGCGCTGGAGCAAAAGCTGGCTGAACTCGCAGCGCAGCGACAAGCGCACCACGCCGCCGATGTCGAGAACTCGCGCACGCAAGCGAGCCTTGGCGAATTGCGCGACCGGCTGGCTTCGATCGATCGCGAGCTTGCTCCCGCCTTGCGCGCCGGCGATTTCACCGCGGCTGACCTCGACCGCGACGCCGACGCGATCGCGGCGCGCCTGAGGCGGCTCGCCGATGAGCGTCGCCAATTGCAAGCGAACATGGCCGAGGCTGAAGCCAAGCTCAGAACCATCGAGCCGCGGAAGGCCGCGGCGGCCGAAGCCGCGCGGGCCGCCGGCGCTATGCTAGAGACGTCCACCATTAACGCAGGCGCGCGCGCGAACGCCCTGCAAAGCGCCAAGGCCGAGCGCGCGGCTCTGCTCGGCGGCGAGCCGACCAGCGCTCACCGCACGCAGCGCAACGAGATGCGCAGACAGGCGCGGGCGGAGCTCGACAGCGCGCGCGACGCGGAATCCGAGGCCGGGAAGGCGCTCGCCGGAGCCGCCCAGGGCGAAGCCGCCGCGCGCGCCGCTCGGGACGAAGCGGGGCTCGGCGCGAGTCAAGCTCGCCAGGATTTCGCCGCCGCGCTGGCCGAGACTGGCCTCGCCCTCGACCATGTCCAGGATTTGCTCGGGGCGACGCTCGCCGCGCGCGAAGATTTGCGCCTGCGGATCGACGCGATCGACAAGGCTCTCTCGCAAAAGGCTGCGAGCCTTGCCGAACGCCGGCGCGATCTCGAAGATCTTCTCGCCCGCGACGCGCGCGACGCCGACGCGGACGCATTGAGCGCCGAAATCATAAGTTTGCAGGAAAAGTCCGAGGCGGCGCAGCGCAGATCCGGCGCAATCGACAATCAGCTCGCGCAAGACGACGCGGCGCGCGGCGACGACGCGGTCTTGGGCCTCGAAATCGAGTCCGCCAAAGCCGATCTGGCGATCTGGCAGGCGATGGACGACGCGATCGGATCGGCTTCGGGCGACAAATTCCGCCGCTTCGCCCAGGGCGTGACGCTCGACCATCTCGTCGCTCTCGCCAATCGTCATTTGGCTGCGCTCGCGCCGCGCTATCAGCTCGAACGCGGCGCGGCGAGCGATCTCGCCGTGCATGTCATTGACCGCGACATGGGAAACGAAAGGCGCGCCGCGCGCAGCCTTTCCGGCGGCGAGCGCTTTCTTGTGTCTCTCGCGCTCGCCATAGCTCTTTCCGGGCTCGAAACCCGCCAAGCCTTCGTCGATACTTTATTCGTCGACGAAGGCTTCGGCTCGCTCGATCCGGAAACGCTCGACATCGCCATAGACGCGCTCGAATCGCTTCATGGGCAAGGCCGCAAGGTCGGCGTCGTCACCCATGTCGCGGCCATGATCGAACGCATCGCCGTGCAGGTGATGGTCGAAAAGCGCGGCAATGGCCGCAGCATCGTCAGGATTGCGCAGGCGGGCCTATCCACCCCTGCATGAGGCGAGGTCGGCGCCAAGGGCTCGCAGGGTCGCCGCGAGCCTCTGCGCGCCGTTCAGCTCGCCGCTGCAGCCTTCTCCGCAGCGGCCGCCGCGGCTGCGGCGCGCTCCTGCGCCTTTTTCTTCGGCAGGCCTTGTTTGGGATTATTCTGCGGCGGCCGCTTCAGGACGCCGAGGCCGTCGAGCAGGCGGGCCACGCGGTCGGTCGGCTGGGCGCCCTTAGCGATCCAGGCCTGCGCCTTTTCATGGTCGAGAACGAGCCGGTCAGCGGCGTCCTTCCCCTTCAGGGGATCAAACACGCCAAGGCGCTCGATGAACCTGCCGTCGCGCGGCATGCGCGAATTGGCGACGACGACGCGATAGAAGGGCCGTTTCTTGGCGCCGCCGCGCGACAGGCGAATTTTCAGTGGCATTGTTGCTCCTTTTCCAAATGTCTAGAATTGAATTGTATCGTCCAGCCTTCGGCGAGATTGTCCGTTTCAGCCATTTATCTGCGCGCCAAACCGCTGCGCGCCGCGCCGCCATGCGCGACAGTCTATAATCAAGCGCATTATTTCTTCTTCCCGAAGGGATTGAGCCCGCTGAGCAAGCCGCCGCCGAGGCCAGGCAGCTTCTCGCCGCCGAGGCCCGGCAATTTGGGGGGATTGGCCAGAACGCCCGGAGGCGGCCCGGCAGGGACGCCCGCCGGCGGCTTTTGCGCGGCATGACCCGGCCCGCCCTGGCTCGCGCCCGACGCCTTTTGGCCTAACTGCTTTTGCAAGGCGGCGAGCTGATCCGGCGTCGGCTGCGGCATGCCGGCCATGGGATTGCCGCCGGGCAGCCCGAACATCGAGGCCATCTTGCCCATCGCGCCGCCGCGCTTCGCGCCGCCCATGGATTTCATCATGTCAGCCATCTGGCGATGCTGCTTCAAGAGCTTGTTAACGTCCTCGACCTTGACGCCCGATCCGGCGGCGATGCGCCGCTTGCGCGAGGCCTTCAGAATATCCGGGCTGCGCCGCTCCTCGCGGGTCATCGAGGAAATAATGGCGCGCTGGCGCTTGATGACGCGATCGTCGACATTCGCCGAGGCGAGCTGCTCCTTCATCTTGCCGACCCCCGGCAGCATGCTCATGATGCCGCCGAGGCCGCCGATCTTCTCGACCTGGGCGAGCTGGTCGGCGAGATCTTCGAGGTCGAATTTGCCCTTGCGCATGCGCTCGGCGATGCGCTGCGCCTTTTCGGCGTCGATCGATTCGGCGGCTTTCTCGACCAGGGAGACAATGTCGCCCATGCCGAGAATGCGGTTGGCGATGCGGGCCGGATGGAAATCCTCGAGCGCGTCCATCTTCTCGCCGGCGCCGAGAAGCTTGATCGGCTTGCCCGTCACGGCGCGCATGGAGAGCGCCGCGCCGCCGCGCCCATCGCCATCCACGCGCGTCAGCACGATGCCGGTGATGCCGACCCGCTCGTCAAAGGCCTTGGCGAGATTGACCGCGTCCTGGCCGGTGAGGCTGTCGGCGACCAGCAGGATCTCATGCGGGCCGGAGGCCGCCTTGATCTCGGCCATTTCGGCCATCAGCGCTTCGTCTATATGGGTGCGCCCAGCGGTGTCGAGCATGACCACGTCATAGCCTTGCAGGCGGGCCGCCTGTTCGGCGCGCTTGGCGATCTGCACCGGAGTCTGGCCGGCGATGATCGGCAAAGTATCGACGCCGATCTGGCGGCCAAGCACGGCGAGCTGCTCCTGCGCCGCCGGACGCTTCACGTCGAGCGAGGCCATCAGGACCTTGCGCTTCATTTTTTCGGCGAGGCGCTTGGCGATTTTCGCCGTGGTCGTCGTCTTGCCGGCGCCCTGCAGGCCGACCATCATGATCGCGACCGGCGGCGCGGCGTCGAGATTGATCGGATCGGCTTCCGCGCCGAGAGTCTCGATCAAGACGTCATTGACGATCTTGATCACCATCTGGCCGGGCGTCACCGATTTGACGACATTGGCGCCGACGGCCCGCGCGCGAACCTTGTCGACGAAAGAGCGCACCACGTCGAGCGCGACATCGGCTTCGAGAAGCGCGCGGCGGACTTCGCGCAGCGCCACATTGACGTCGGCGTCGGACAGCGCGCCGCGCCGCGTCAGCGTGTCGAAAATACCAGAGAGCTTTTCCGAAAGCCCTTCGAACATGCGCCTTTTCCTGTCAAAATCCCTCTGCCCGCAGAGGACGGCCGCGGCCGCGGCCAAGCAAGGGAGACGTCCCTCGCCAACATAATCATGAAACGGCGCTTGCGCCTCCTTTGGCCGCTCTTTCGCGCCGGATTTTTCCTCGCCGGCCCGAAGAGCCAGAAACGGCCTAAAAAGCTAAGGACGTTCAAAGAGCCAAAGCGCCCAAAGAGCCAAAGCGTTCAACGCAAAACGCGCCCGGGGGCGCATCGCGCTGCCGGGCGTTGGCCGCTTGCCTCGCAGGACAGGGCGGCGCGATCGCAAATAAGGACCTCTCGCGGAGGATTGAAGGGCTTTTAGGCGCCGAGGAGCGCGAAAGTCAAGAAAGCGCCTGGATCCGGCCTTTTCGGCGGCGGCGAAGCTCGCCATTTGCCCCGTCGCGGGAACATGCTAAATCGTGGCGCCGAAGGCATGGAGGTTTCCGCCGCAAGCGTCGGCGGCCGCCGCGGGTCCCGGTAGCTCAGCAGGATAGAGCAACGGTTTCCTAAACCGTAGGTCAGGGGTTCGAATCCCTTCCGGGACGCCAGTTCGGAACAAAACTGGGCACGCCGCCGCCCGCCGATTTTACCCCCCAGGCTGCGGCGAGCGTTCTGAGCAGACCGCCCCTGGACCCCATGATGCGGACCTCGCCGTCCGCCACCTCGACACGCTGGGCAAGGGCGCGAAGGTGATCGCGGCGATACCCACTTCCGTCTATCCTGATCCGCTCGCGGGCGGTTTTCGCGAATTTCTGAATCATGGCTGGAGTGATGGCCTGCCGACCGGCGCTTTCCAGCGTCGCTTGAGCGCGGTCCGAGTCGGTCCGAGCTTGGTCCCGAATCGCCTTCAGACCGGCGCCCCGCTCTTTCAGAGCCGGATCGTTTAGATCGGCCGCGCCTGCCTCTATTGCATCATAGAACCGTTTGAGTCGAAGGTCGGTCTCGGCGGCGCGCTTGTTTAACTCGGCGATGCGCTCGCGGCGTCGCTCGGTCTGCTCCAGGCGGCGGTCGAGGACGGAGGCCAAGATTTCTTCCAGTCTCGCGGGGGCAAGCAGCCGGCCCTCAATATGGTCGGCGACGAGGTTGTCCAGCTTCTCCATGGGGATAGAGCGGCCCTTGCAGCCGGTCTCGCCGTGTCGGGCCTTGATGGAACAAGTGTAGTAGCGGTAGCGCCCTCCCTCGCCAGTCCCGAGCGTCATGGCTCCCCCGCAATTGGCGCAAAAGCAGATGCGGGTTAGGAGGGTGGGACCGCTGACGACTCGGGCCGGCATGACCTTGGGATTGCGCGAGCGGAGATGCGCCTGCGCCCGGTCGAAGGTGGCTTGGTCAATTAGCGACGGAACCTCGACGGTCACAATTTCGCAGATGGGCTTCTGTTCTCGGCTCTTTCTGCGCTTGTTGAATTCGTGGCGACCCGTATAGGTCGTCCGGGTCAGGATGCAGTGAATTTGCCCAATACCCCATAGACCGCCGTCGCGGGTGAAGATGCGGCGCTGGTTGAGATGGCTGGCGATGGCTTTGACGCCCATCGGGCCGTTGACGCCGTCGCCTTCTAAAGCGAGACGATAGATCAGCCGTACGGTATCGGCATGCACTGAATCGATTTCGAGTTTTTTCTTGACTTTCACACCGCGCTGCTCGGCGGCGACCACGCGATAACCGATCGGCGGCTGCGAGCCGTTCCAATAACCTTGCCGAGCATTCTCCCTCATCGCTCGCAAAGTGTGTTTGCCGTTCTCCTTGGACTGGTACTCGTCGAATAGAGCCATGATCTGGCGCATCATGACGTGCATTGGATCGTCGCCCATTGCCTGGGTCATGGAGACGAGTTTGACGCCGTTCTTCGCCAGCTTCCTGACGTAGAACTCCAGCTCGAAATGGTCGCGGAAAAAGCGGCTGATGGAGTGGACAATCACCACGTCGAACGCTGAGGGCTTAGCCGTTCCGGCTTCCATCATCTTCTGAAACTCAGGCCGGCGGTCGTTGGTCGCTGAAGCGCCCGGCTCCACGTAGGTTTCGACGGGCTGGTAGCCGCGCGACTGGCAATTAAGTCTCGCCCTGCCTCTTCTGGTCGGGGATGGAGAGATCATGTTCGGCCTGCCGCGCCGTCGAGACGCGCAGATAGAGGGCGGCGCGAAGCGGCAAGGTCATGTCAGCTGTCTCCTTATGCGGTCATCGGCATGGCCCGGACAGTTCATCGAAGGGGTCGCCGAACCACGCCTCGAACACGTCCACCTCGGCGCTCGTGACCGGGACCTGCGCGGGCCAGTCGTCCATGACGGTCCACGTTTCAAGGTCGTGTTTCGGTGGTCGGCCAGGGCGAGGCCAAGGCTCCAGCTGGATGTAAAGATCGTCGGGCAAGATGGTGTGTTCGGTGCGACCGCGACGATCTTGCCGGCGAAGGGCGCGCATTCGGGACATCCCGACAAGATCGCGCGACCAGCCCGAAACAAGGATCGCCTAATAATGCGCCACAATACGCTCGACCGAGAATTGTAAAAATACTTGCAGGGTGCGGTGGCAGATAAGGATTGTGTAGGGAAGAAAAGCCGGTACGGCCGGTTCATGGCTCATGCCTCACGTTTGGTCCTCGGAGACACTGCCAGCCCGAGGAAAACGAGGACAGCCTGATTGAGGCGCAGGATGTCTTCGTCGTCCAAGCGGCCAATGCGCGCGCCGACCTTGGAATTCGGGACGGTGGTGATCTTGTCCACCATCAGGCGACAGACAGCGCGCAGCCCGTTACGCTCGTTCGGCTCCACGGGCAGGCGAAACAAGGGTGCGTCCGTCTCGTCGGCGGTGAGGGCGCAGACTGTGATAGAGTCTGTAGCATCGAAGCTATCTTCCTGCACGATGACGACCGGGCGTGGCTTACCGGCGTAGTCCTTACCGCCCGCGAGGGTCCAGATGTCGCCACGCTTCATTCATTGCCCCAATCCGCTACCGCGTCGATGAACGCCTGATCCTCGCGGGCATGGGCGCTCGCGGCGACGGCCAGCGACTGGCGATGCGCCTGCGAGCGGAAGGCTGGCGCGCGCACGTCCGGCACCCAAATCTGGATGGGGCGCAATCCCTGCCCGCGTAGGCGTTCGCGATGTTCCCGCACCTTCACGCGGGAGGGCTTGGGCTTCGATGCCGTGACCATGACAATCCTTCACAATAGCGTTACATGTAACCTAGCACGGTCGATGAGGTTTGACCAACTTCTTTGTCAGAAAAGAAGCGCTTCGCTTCCTATTCAGCTTTACCTGCTTGGAAAGCCCCTGCCGGACTGGCGACAGCCCGTCAAGGCCGTAACGCGCCATGCGTCAGCGTCGATCCGCTCTACATGACCCGCCCAGCGCAACGCCTCCAGGCGGCGGACATGGGAGCGGACGAAAGCCTCGGGGTCGCCTCGGCGCGGTCGGAGACGACCCAGCGGCCGGGGTCGATCTCGGAGGCGAGGCCGTAGCGCTCCAGCCGCTTCGCCCGGCCGATCATGAGCTGCTGATTCTCGCGGACGAGATATGAGCTTGCCCCTCCCGGCCGGAGATCGACGAAGCTCCGATCCCGCTGCTCGGCGATCAGCATTTTGTCGAGCCGGGTCAACCGCTCGGCATCCACCTCGCTTGCCAGCTTGCGGGCGACTTCGATCTCGCTTTGGTGTCCGAGTTCCAGGGTGACCAGCTCGCTCGCCCGATGCCGGACGCCATGGGCGATATAGTCGCCCGCGATATTGAAAATCTTTCTGTCATCGGTCACGCCCCGGACGATGATGTGGGTATGGGAATGGCCGGTGTTATTAGGCGGTTTTCTTCGCCCACATAAAGACATCCGTTACTGTGAGGCGCTTCATCACGTTCGCGCACCAAAACCGCCGCCACAACTAGGCCGTCACCCGCGGCCGTCAATCCGCCGCGAGCGGCAAGGCCCGCCGCAATTTTTGCAATAGATGCTCGGCGCCAGTCATGTCGTGACTCCTTTGGCTGCATCATCTGGCCGCGATTGCTCCGCGAGGAGGCGCTGAACTGCTCCCCGTTGCGCATGAAGCCGGCGGGCGCGCCGTTTGCGCAGCCAGATGGTGACGCCGGTGATCGAGAGCATGACGATCAAGATGCCCATGGCGCAGACGAAGATCTGCATAGGCAGGCCAAAAACCTGCGCCATGTGGAGCCAATAAAGCCAACGAGAGACGACCTGACCGGCGTTGTCAATGCCGGGGCCAGAGAGAGACTTCAGCTCTCCCGTGTTGGCGTCAAAGGCGACGTTTGTTCCGCCGCCCTTGCTCCAGTCTTCTGAGTTTCGAGCCATGTAAAAATAGACGCCATGCACGCGATCGAGGATCAATGCCTGTTCGCTGGCGATGCTGAACCCATATTTCGCGCCGGACGCGGCAAGGAGTTCGCGGCCGCGCCCGTAAGCCTCCCGCCAGCCCAAGGTTGGGGCTTCTAGCGGTTTGTCGAGCCGTGGCATGTCGGTCATCGGCTCCCGCATGTCGAAGGCGAGCTTCATGACCGGCGTGTAGACTTGATTGAGATTGAGGGCCACGCTCGACCAGGCGAGGACAAAGAGCATCGGCCAAACCCACAAGCCGCCGGCGCGATGAAGGTCAAAATTGAGGCGCCGCCATTTCACCAGCCAAGCCGGTCTCCAGCGGACCAGCCAGGAGCGCTGGTTCAAATCCCCTGCAGTCGAATCACGGCGCCAGCGCGGCAAAGTCAGATAAAAGCCGATGAAGCAATCGAGGGTCCAGACCAAGGCGACAACGCCGAGGATGGTCGCGCCAAGTCCGCCTGTGCTCGGAGGAAGCGCAAGGCTGTAATGCAGCCGATAGAGAAATGATAGAATATTTGCCCTGGCGAGCGAAACCTCGCCGAATGTTCGCTCGCCGAGTTTGTCGCCGGTATACGGGTCAAGCGCCATCTCGGTGGCGGGCAACTCATAGGGCTGTCCGGAGGCGGGGTCGATCTTCGGCTCCAAGAACGCCGAATAGGCCTCGCCGGGAATTTGGCGGAGAAGGATCTGATCGACGCGAGCGTGGAGTTCCAGCGCCTCGGCTCTATCATGCAATACGAACGGATCCAGCATGGGCGCGTCACGGACCGCCACAGTCAGCAGTTCCGGGTTCAGCCAGCGGTCGAGTTCGTGGTAGAAGGCCAGCACGCTGCCGGTGAGACCGACAATGACGAGAAACAGCGTCATCGCCAGGCCGGCATAACGGTGCAGGAGAACCCAGAAATGGCGGGTCATTGTCAGAATTCCGCGCGGAGGGACGCGAGGAAAGTTCGCGGCGCGCCGGGAAAAATGCTGAAACGGTCTGCTGAGTTCGTGTAATAGATCGTGTTGAAAACGTTATTGACGTTCACCTGCGCCGTCAGATTTTTCACCCAGGGCAGCGCCGCAGGCTGGAAGCGATACATCACCATCGCGTTGGCGACCGTATAGGCCGGCAATTGAAAGTCATTCGCGTTGTCACCCTGGCGTTCCCCTATGATATTAAGCCCGCCGCCCAAGCTTAGTCCCTTGAAATCTCCGCTGGCATCATATTTCATCCACATCTTGACCGCATTGAGCGGGACATTCTGCAGCCGATTGCCTTGATTGCTGTTGAGATCTGTTTTGAAACGCGCTTCGTCGTAGCTGTAGCTGCCGATCAAACTCCAATTCTCATCGATGCGGCCGGCGATGTCGAATTCGACGCCCTTGCTGTCCACGACGCCAGCCAATTCCAAAAGTTGTGTGCCGGGAACCGTTTGAACGATATTGGTCTTCGTGATGTCGTAAAATGCCATTGTCGCGGTAAGACGCTTGTCGAAGAACTCTGCTTTCGCGCCGCCTTCCCATTGCGTTCCGATTTGCGGCGGCAAGAGCGGTTGTCCGGGGTAGGGCAACGCATTGGTCGCGCCGAAGGATTTGACGTAATTGCCGTAGAATGACAACCAGGGCGTAGGTTGGACGACTACGCCGAGCCGCGGACTGAACGCCTTGTCGACAGCGTTGATGAACCCGGTGTATGTGTTAGGGTCGAAAGCTCCACTGGCCTGCGCGAACGAATTGGGGCTGTAGCCGCTTCCATATTCAGCCCAGTCGTATCTGCCGCCGACAAGAAAATGGAGCTTGTCGTCGGCGAAGCTGATCATGTCTTGCGCATAGACGCCTTCCCATGATTCCCTTTGGAGGGCGTAAACGTTGTACGGGGGTTTGACATAACCTGAAAGATTATAGGTGGGAAAGAACATATTGATCGGCCCGATGGCTGGCGCGTATTCGTAGACGCCGCCCTGATTAGGTCCGTAGAAGCTTGTATAATCGGTTCCTATAAGGACATTATGTTTAAGCGGCCCAGTCTCGAACTTGCCGTTGAGATCTAGATTGCTGCTAAGAGTATTATAGGCGTAATTGACGTCGTAGAGGCTCCATTGGATGACGCCAGTCGTTTCGTCAACGGAGGCATAATCGGTGAGCCTTTGAGCATATTTGGTGTTGGCATAGGCGAAGCGATTGGTCACGCTCCAACTCGGAGCGATGTCGAAGGTCCAATCGTAGCCGATGAATTTCCTTTCCTCCCGGCTTGGATTCACCAGCGTCACAGCCGAATCCTGGAGATAGCGGCTAATGGGAATGTTCGCCGGCCTCGTGCCGATGGCCGGAATAGCAAAATCGGCATCCGCAACGTAAATATAGTTTTCATATTCGGCGTCGAGGTTGAACCGGAACTGCTCGATCGGATGATAGGTAACCGTCGGGGCGATGAAGGCGTTCTAGTTCCAGACGAAATCGCGAAATGAATTTGTGTGCGTGTAGTCGAGATTGATCCGGTAGAGCCATGTTTTGTCCGCGGTCAAGGGGCCCGTGGCGTCCACGGTGGTCCTCGTTAGTCCCCAAGACCCGGTCTGCTCCTGGATCGAATAATAGGGAGCCTCCAACGGACGTTTCACCACGAGATTGACGATGCCGCCCGGCTCGAGCCGGCCAAAATGCATGGCCGCCGGGCCTTTCAGAACCTCGATCGACTGCAAATTGGCGGTTTCAAGATGGGAGGAGTTCTGCGTCCTCAAGTCGTTCCGGTAGATAGGGGCGAGCCCACCGTGCTGCACGGGCTGGAGCTGACGCTGCTGGAAAGTTTGCTGCGCAATCTACGTCGGACGACATCGCGCCGCGTTTTGATCGCGGACGTCTACGGCCGCTCCAATGGGATGACTCACTCCAATGTGCTCGATTCTCTTGTATCGCGGTTGCGCCGCCGCTTGATCGTGCTGGACGCGGGGGTCGCGATCCATCCCATCCGCGGAGTCGGCTATCTTTTGACCGAGGTCAACGGATGAGGTGGTTATCCTCCCTTACGTTTCGGCTCGTCGTCCATTTGCTTCTTGGGCTATTCCTTGCCTCCGTTGGTACTTATTTCGCTTTCCTTCTGCTGTCGCTGAACGGCAAATGGTCTGACCATGTGCTGTATTGGGATGATCTTGCGCGGGCGCGCGCGCGCAACCTAGTCATCGAGTTCGATCGTTCGTGCACCTGATGGAAACGTCCATCTAGAGCCCACGTATGATCTGCGCGCTGAATCGGAACATACGCCAACGTTCAAGTTTGGGGCTTTCGACGCCCACACGGGAAGAGCCTTACCAGGTTCATCGGCCTATCTTGTCGACGCGCTCGCCGGTATTGGACGGATCAATACGCGTGGTGGATTGGATTTCATTATTGATGGAGATGAGCTGTCTGATTTACATGGAGATTTCCGTCAAGAAACGACGCCGATCGGAAGTTTCTATATTGTTATTTATGGCGATAAGTTTCGATGGCATGATATCTTCTGTACAATATATGTTTTCATGACATCCAATTTTGAGCTTTATGGACCCGTCTGGGGCATCGCGCTTATCGTTTGCTGGCTATCCTTGCGCAGGGGGCTAAGACCGCTCCATAACGCCGTGAGGGAAGCAGAGCTCATCGACATCAACTCTCTCGATCAACGGATATCGCCGGCGGGTATTCCATCAGAAATCCTTCCGTTGGTCGCGAAGATCAATGATGCGCTTGCGAGACTCGACGCCGGCGCCGACAAGCAGAGGCGCTTCGTCGCGAATTCCGCGCACGAATTGCGCACGCCTATCACGATCTTACGATCACGCATTGATGCGATGGAGCGCTCGTCGACGAAAAGTGAGCTCGCACACGATGTGCGCCGCATACAAAACATTGTGGAGCAACTGCTTGTCGCCGCTCGTTTGAGCGATGATTGCCGTTCGATGGATCGGGAGGTCGACCTCGTCAGGATTCTCGACGATACGGTGGCCGATTACGCGCCGCTGGTGCTTGCCGGCAGGCGACAAATTGAACTGGACGCCCAGGATGAGTCCATCTTGGTGCATGGCGATCGCCGGGCACTTGGATGTATCGTCGCGAATTTGATCGATAACGCGCTGCGAGCCGAACCAGAGAAGGGCACAGTCCAGGTTCGCGTAAAGCCTGGAGCTACGATCGAAGTCATCGACCACGGCGAAGGCGTCACGCCCGAAGATCGCGAAAGGATTTTCGAACCTTTCTGGCGCAAGAGCGAAGCGATACTTAATATGCTCAGGCTAAAGATCATTGACAATGTTATTTGAAGAGCCTATGATCGGAGTATGTGGAGCGCAACACGCTCACACGGAGAAGTGCAGTGTACGGTTGCATCGTGCGATGGCGCACGATGGGGAAAGCATGATGACCATGACCACGCGCACCGTTTGGCATCCTTTGCATGACGTGGTGTCGCTTCGGGATGCGATGGACCGCCTCGTAGCGGATAGCTTCATCAGCCCAGGCACGTTGCTCAGCACGGTCGGCGCCACTATGGCGGTGGCAGCCAACCTGTACGAGACCCCTGAGGGCTATATCGCGCAGTTCTCACTGCCGGGCGTCGATCCGGACAAGATGCAGATCACGGTCCAGGGCGACACGATCTCCCTGAAAGGCGAGCGCACCAACCAGTCGTTCGAGCACGCCCAGCAAATCTGGGACGGCATCGGGCAGGGCCACTTTGAACAGGCCTTCACTATGCCCATGGCGGTAGATGCCCAGGGTGCCCAGGCCACCTCTGCGTGGGGCATGTTGACACTTCGCCTGCCCAAGGCGCAACACGCACGCGCACACACCATCAAGGTCGATGCCGGGAGCAGCCAGGAGCCTCCAGTGCTCCGACCGCCCGATCCCAAGAAGTGAGTCCAATACTCACGGAAGAGCGCAGGCAGTCCGGCAAGAGCACGAGATGACTCCGGCATCGACGTGCAGCCAGCTGCCAGATCGTCTGACTGGATCGCCGCCAGCCGCAGTACACACGGTAGAAATGGCATGATCACGGCATTTGTCGCCGGAGGAAGCAATTTCCCTCCTCTATCCGCCTGGCAGCGGACCCAGATGGGCAGGAGTCAGCAGGAAGAGAAAGAACGACGATGAACACGCAGCCGAAGCCATGGTACGGACGTGACACACAGCTCACGATGCGCATGGGGTTCACCCTCTTCCTGCTGGCATTGCTGTATATCGCGTTCTTGGCGCTGCTCTGGCGAAGTACCGGGAGCGCCGTATTGTTGGTGCTGGCCGGCGTCGCCCTGCTGCTGCTCCAGTACTTTGCCGCCGATAAGCTGGTGCTGCTGAGCACCGGCGCGCGGATGCTTGGCGATCAGGATGAGCCGGCACTGCATCGCATCATTGAGCGTCTCGCCCAGCTTGCCGACCTGCCGACGCCGCGGCTGGCCCTGATGGAGACGGCAGCGCCGAACGCCTTCGCCACGGGCCGTAGCCCCAAGCACGCCGTCGTGGCCGTCACCCGCGGCCTGCTGGCAGTGTTGGAGCCCGCCGAGCTGGAAGGCGTGCTGGCCCATGAAATCAGCCATATCAAGAATCGTGACATGATGGTGCTGACCTATGCCAGCCTGCTGGCCAGCGTTGCCGCCTTCATCGTCCAGATAGGGATGTGGACCGGCTTCGGCATGGCTGGCCGACGAGGTCGCGGCGGGGGGAGTGTGGCGGCGATCTTCCTGGGCTCCGCCGCGGTCTGGGTAGTAAGCTTCTTCCTGCTCCGTGCCCTTTCGCGGTATCGCGAGTATGCCGCCGATCGCGGTTCCGTGCTGCTGACCGGCTCGCCTGCCACGCTGCGCTCGGCCCTGCTAAAGGTCAGTGGCCCCGGCGGGCGTATTCCGATCAAGGATCTGCGTACCGCCCAGACCATGAGCGCGTTCTTCATTGTTCCCACGACGACCAAGCGTGGGGTGGGTGGCGAGTTATTCGCGACGCACCCCACCCTGGCGCACCGCTTGGCGCGGTTGGAGGCGATGGAACGCGGTATGAATGCCGTTGCTCGTTAGCGCGGATAGCGTACAGAGTCGCCGGCCTACCAGATGGATCTCACGTGGGTGCCCGGACTCGACCTGATACCGCTGGCGGATGAGCCATGCTCTCGTGTGGTGGTGTCTCCCGAGAACGATCGCCTGGCTGGAGGCTCTGCTGGCCGATACGTTTGCTAACCCGGCCGACGCCGGTGCGAGGCGATTTGCGACAGCGCTCGGTTGTTCGGTGCTGCGAGCCGGCACTTCGCTGAGCTTGTGCTGTGGCCGCTGCTTAAATGGCTCACTGCCGCTGGATAGGATACCGGGTAGTGGACGATAGCGATAGCCGTCCGCCCGCGATAACCGCAGTGGGAGTGGCCCTCTTCTACGCAGTGGAACTGGGGTCTGTCGTCGCGGGCCGGCTTGCGCAAGCGATCACCACGTCTTGCGTCTTCCTCGAGCCGACGTTTCCGGGCATCCTGCAGGCGTTGCGATGATGTCGAAGGCGTCAAAGGCCAGCAGACCATCGCCCGTGTGCTTAACGACGGCTTCGACGCCTTGCTCGCCGCACCAGTCCCTTCAGCACGGACGGCATGCGCAGTTTCGGGGCGCAGCCTCTTCGACCCCGCAGCGGGCTCGCCGGCAACAGCACGCTTCACATTCGCGTCGTAGTCGTGCCGTTGGTTATCCACCCGCCGGCATAGCGCTGAGCGATGACGGCATCGTGGTCTACCCGCGCTTGGAGGCCCGTATTTCCGCCGCCGCTCAAGCCGCATCGAGGGGCCAGGTACGGGCGGCGACCTGCCCGACGCGGGGACGCCCTGGGCATCCCCGCGTTCGATGCGCTCTGCGGTAGCGGACTGACGCGCGCCACGGCCACCCTCGCTTCCAGCGACATGGGTACACGCAAGACCCTGCTCGGCGTACACTTCGCCGCGCGGCGGGCGCCGATGCGATCCTGCGCAAGCCCTTCGAGCCGCGGGAGCTCAAAGCGTTGACTCACCCCGTTCTGGGCGACCGCAGCAATCAGACGGGAGCGGTGGAGCGGGCAGCGGTATCCCACCAGACAGGCGTCGTAGGCTCTCGTTTGGCGGCGGACGACCCGACTCAAATTGTATGAGCGCGGCGCCAACAGGCGCACTGAAGCCGTTGTGCCGTTTCGGGCCACTCCCATCCCGACGTGCAGCGCCTAGTGTGTGGCCGATAGGGCGACGGCTTCCGCTGCAGTGCAGGTTCCTTGCAGCACCTCGATCGGCACTGCCCGTACTATCCTAGATGTGAAGTCATTCTGCCGCACGCCGGCCTGCGCACGGGCAACGAGCGTCGACGCCTGGCCGGTTGCACACGGCCACACGTGCAGTGAAGGGCCGAGTGGACTCATGTTTGTTATGCTGCACGTGCCGAACAGACCAGCCGCCGTCCTGTCTGCGATTCCGTCTCAAGCAGGTCAGAGAGGAGCCGTGCGACGTGTAGTCGGGATGGACGCCGAGCGGTGAAGCAACCGCCTATCGCCAAGCACATGCGGATGCTTCTCAGGTCGCGACCTCATCGCCGACCCTGGGTCCTCTATGGTCTGGGTGCGCTCAGCGTCCTGGTCACCGGCGGTCTCGCCGCAGCACACTGGGACCTCTGGGCGCAAGCGCTGCGGGCCCTCGCGACCCTGAAGCGGCTCAGTCCTCGCGCGATCATCGAGGCATTGATGAGCGACGTTGCTGCGATCACCATACTTGGTCTGATGTGGCAGCGCCTCATACGACAGTTTGGTGTGCGCACCTCTGGGGTTTCCGCGCTCGGGACCTATCTCAGCACGAGCCTCGCCGGCGCCATCGGGACCATCGCCGGATCCGCACTTGGCGCCGTCCTGATCTTGCGTCGTCAGGGAGTGAGCGCCATGCCGGCCGCGGTCATCGTGCTTATCGCGAACGGGCTGGGATTCTGTGGCATCTTGGTGTGGACGCCGCTCGGTTGGAACCTGTTGCGCCAAGCGCGGATGCGCGAGCCTCTGCCGATCCTGGGCTCCCACGATGCCTCCGCCGTCGCCGTGCTCCTCGTCGGCCTAGCGGCGGGCGAGATCCTGTTCCTCTACATCTTGCTCGGCGTTGGCGGCCGTGAGAAATTCCTCGTGCGGATCCTGCGGAGGCTTTTTCACCGGCAGCGCCTCCTCGCGAGCCCGTTGGGGCGGCTGGCCAGAAAGCTTGGTGGCTCTGAACTGCACGGTCCTGGTGCCACGACGGTCACGCCTCAGGTCGCACAGGTGGTCAGGCTTGTCCCCTACAGTGCCGGTGCCTGGCTCGCGGGCGTAATCGCGCTCTGGGTGATCCTGGCGAGCCTGAGCGGCACCGAACCCAGCCCGATGGCGGTACTAGGTTCGGCAGCGCTCGCCACGGCACTCGGCTCACTCGTCATGGTCGCGCCATCGGGTTTCGGCGTCACCGACAGCGCACTCGTCCTGCTCCTGGTTCATTCGACCGGGATCTCCGGCACAACCTGTGCGCTGGCCGACGGAGCGATGCGGGTCAT
>CAWESJ010000210.1:0-5404 GCA_963811015.1 uncultured Alphaproteobacteria bacterium
TCCGCGCCGGCGCCGAATCTGGTCTCGAATTTCCGCCGCATCTCGCCGAACATATGAGGCGCCGCGCCCTGGAACGAGAAGATCGACTGCTTCTCGTCGCCGACCGCGAAGAAGCTGCGCCGGGCTCCGCGGCTCCCCTCGCCGACGGCGAAATCGCTGGTCAGCTCTTCGAGAATTTTCCACTGTTTCGCGCTTGTGTCCTGCGCTTCGTCGACGAGAATATGGTCGATGCCGGAATCTAGCTTGTAGAGCACCCAGCGCGCGTCCGACCGTTCCAGCAAGGCGCAGGTTCGCTCGATGAGATCGTCGAAATCGAGAACGCCGCGCATGGCCTTCATCGCCTCGTAGCGCGCGAATATGGCGTCGACCACAGCGATCAGCGAAAGGGTTCGATCAAGCGTCGCCGCGGCCTTGCGCATGGCGCGAAGGCGGTCGAGCCGCTCCTGCTCGGCGTAAAGCGCGTCCGAAAGGTCCGGCCGCGCGCCGGCGAGACCGGTGGTGAGAAGGCGCTCGATCTTTTCGCCTGTCCCTTTTTTGGTGAAGAAGATCGCGAGATAAGTGTCGAGGCGGGTTTCGAGATCGTCGGCGCGCGGCCGCCCATAGGCCAAAGCCACCTGGCGAAACAGCCTCGCCCTGACTTGATCCGTTTTCTTGCCCTGATCGAGAAAATCCGCGATCTCGCTCCAGCGCGCGGGCCCCAGGCCGCCGCCTTCAATCATTTCGCGGCCTATCCCGGCAAGGCTATGGCCAGGGTCGAGGCCGAGCGCCTTGCGCAGGGCGAACTCGGGATCATCGCGCGCACGCCCTTTGAAATTGCCGCGGCGCGCCATCGCCTCCTTGAGCAGCGCCGGAAAGTCCTTCGCGCCGCATTCATCGGCGACGGCTTGAAGCTTCGCGCCGAGCCCGCCGACATCCGCGATCGCCTCGGCGAGGATCTCCCGCCGCGCGCGCGACAAGAGTTCGGCCTGGCGCGCGTCATCGGCGACTTCGAAGCGCGCAGGCGCGTTCGCCTCGAACGGGAACAAATGCAGCAGCCTTTCGCAAAAGGCGTGGATCGTCTGGATCTTCAATCCGCCCGGGGTCTCGACCGCGCGGGCGAAGAGCCGTCGCGCTTCGATCAAATCCGCGTCACGCGGCGCCGGCGCTCCGGTCGCGAGGATCGCCTTGCGAAGCTCCGCGTCGGGGAGCCGCGTCCATTTGGAGAGGGTCTCGAACACGCGGCCGGCCATATTGGCTGCGGCCGCCTTGGTGAAGGTCAGGCAGAGGATTTTCGTGGGCGCCGCGCCTTGCAGCAGCAGTCGCACGACGCGCTGCGCAAGGACATGCGTTTTGCCCGATCCCGCATGCGCCGACACCCAAACGGAGGCCGCCGGATTCGACGCCTCGCGCTGGCGCCTCAAAGTATGGGGCGGGATCTCGGACAGCGGCATTATTCGCCCTCCTCCGCCGCCCCGCCGAGCGACCATTCCTTCACGCGCGCCAAATGATCATAGGCGTTGTAGCGGGCGGAGAATTTCGGGAACGGACGCGGCGGATAGGCCGTCTGCGAGTCGCGGAATTGATTGAGCAGGGCGACAAGGCCCTGATAATGATCTTCGGCGACGGCGGCGAACTCCGCCTGATCCTTGAAATCGATGGGAAGCTCCTTGCCCCCGTCGGCGCCGCCGAGCTTGAGATAGAGCGCCTCGACCGCATTTATCTTCGCGCCGAGGCGAAACGCGCCCCTTAGCGCCATCGCCGCCTCGAGCGTGAGCTGCGGCGCGAATCCGACGCGAATTTCCTGCTTGCCCGGCGGCGTCCCGGTCTTGTAATCGACGAAAGCGGCCGAACCGTCGCGCTTGAGCTCGATGCGGTCCGCTCGGGCGGTGAGTATAAACACAGAACCATCGGCGAGAGCGATCTCGAGCCTGCCGTCGATCTCGGTCTTGATGTCTTTAATGTCGTCGCGCCGCCGCGCCTCGAATCCCAGATAGAAATCGATCGTCCGCTCGAGCCGCGGCCATTGAAAAGCGGCGAAATCCGGATCTTCCAGATTGGCCGCGAGGCCCTCGCGCAGGAGGGCGCAAAGGCTTTCGCGCGCGTCCGGCGGCAAGGGGCCGCTGGGACAGGCCGCGACGAAGCGCTCCAGCGCGCCATGGACCGCGCTGCCGAACTCGGCCGGCCCCGGCGCGCCGCCGAGAGGGTCGAGCGCCGCGAGGCCCAGAATCATTTCAGCGTAAATGGCGTAAGGGTCGCGCCGCAAGGTCTCGATGCGCGTGACGCTGAGCTTGGCTGGCCGCAAGGCGAGCGGCGGCCGCGGCATCGGTCGTTTGGTCTGCGCCGGCGCGCTTGCCGGGCGGTCCATTGCGCGCGCGAGGTCCAGATAAATCTTTCCGCGCGACGCGCAGCCAAGCCAGGCGGAATCGCCCAGCGCGGCCATGCGCTGAAGCAAGCGCGACGGCGTCGTCGGCGCGCCGCCGCGCTTGGCGGAGCGGCTCAGGATAACTTCGCCATATCCCAGGCATTGGGTGAAATCATGCGCGGTTTGCCCGAGCTTGCGCTCCGGCGGCGTGAGGCCTAAGGCGGCGCGCATCGGGCGGTTGAGAAAAACGTCGGTTTGCGCTTGCGGCGGCCAGACGGTTTCATCAAGTCCGCCGAGCAGCGCCACATCCGCCGACATGAGGCGGGCTTCAAGCAGGCCGAGGATTTTCAGCCTTGGATGCGCGCGTCTTGGTCCGCGCAAGGCGACCTCCCGCGCGACAGCCGCGAAGAAAAAACCATAGGCCTCGGCGTCGAAGCGCATGCCGCCGGTCGCGCTGCGGGAAAGTTCGTCGAAGAGCGCGTCCAAGGCTTCCGGGCCATCGCCGCTTGCGGCCTCGTCGCCGGGCGCGACGCCTTCAAGCACCGCCCGATGCGCGGCGACCCAGGCTTTGAGGCCATGCTCTCCGCGCAGATCGAGAATGGGCTTGAACCGCGCGCCGAGGCGGATCAGAAGCTCTTCCAGGCTGTCCCATTCCGCCGCCGTGATCCGCGCCTTGGCCGGATGGGCGAAGCGATCCTTCGCGTCCTCGCGCGCGGCCCTGATCAGCTCGGCGGGCGATTGGAGAATGCGCTCGGCGAGCGGACCGGCGGCGCGGCGCGCGCGCAGGACGCCGATTTCCAGCAGGGCGCCGAGGCGGGTGAGATCCGCGCGGGAATAGCCAAGCGAAACGCCCGGATGCGCAAAAAGCGCGGCGAGGCTCTCGGCCGTCATCCCGCTCGCGGCGCAAGCGATCACGAGCCGGGCGAGAACCCCTTGCGGGCTCACGCTCAAAGGCTCGCCGCCGGAATCATCGACATCGACGCCCCAGCGCAGCAATTCGGCGCGAACCCGGCGCGCAAGCGCGCGATCCGGCGTCACGAGCGCCGCCGTCGCGCCCGGCGTCTCCAACACGCGGCGCATGGCGATCGCAAGCGCGAGCGCCTCCTCGCGCTCGTCGGCTGCTTCGATCAGGGCGACCCCAGCCAAGGCGGCCTCGAGCTCCGCCGCATCCGCGCGCGCGCGATAGTCGATCCATTTTTCGGTCGTCTCCGCCGGGCGCAAGGCTTGCGATACGAAGCGCGCCCGCGCGGCGAGCCCGGGCGCGACCTCGCCGAGGGGCGCCACCTCCTCGCGCGCGACCTCCAGCACCGAAAGGAGGCGGCGGAGCGCCGCCTGCGGATGCGTGAACGCGGAGGCCTCGCCGCCGATCTGCGCGAAGGACGCCGCGTCGAGATCCAGATCGAGGCCGGGCAGCACCACGGCGCCGAAAGGCGCGCGGGCGATCGCCGCGAGCAGCCGCGCCGTCGCGCGATTGGAGCCGGTCGAGCCGATGGCGATGACCGGCCCGTTTGCGCGGCCCGCTTGAAGGTTTTGGCTCTGCCGCGCGATAAGCGCGACCTGGCGGCGCGCCTTGTCGACCAGACCGAACCGCGCCAGAATTTCGGGCCATTGCGCGATGGCTATATCCAGAAAGTCGAGCGTGATGCGCCAATAGGGGTCGAACTCGGGCAGGACCAGAGGATCGAGCCGCGTCCAGGCCACATCCTCGATGATCAATTCGTCGATGAGGCCGGCGAGCTCGCCGGACAAATGCCAGGCGTCGGCGGCGGTCGTCGCGACGAGGCAGGCCTCGCGCGAATCAGTCTCATACTGGCCGCCAGGACCAACCGAGACGATGGCGTGGCGCAGCGCCCTGGACCAGGCGAGGATCAGCTCCGAGAGCTGCATGCGCCGGGCGATCTCGCTCGCAGCCATCGGCAGGTCGGCGGCCGGATCTTCACTTAAGTCCCGCGCGGCCTCGGCGAAGATGAGGCCGGTCTCGGTCTCAGCAATACGTAATGTTTCTCCACGACGACTTGCTCGACTAGTTCGGTCTTGCTTCAATCGCTTCCGCGCCCAGGCCACCAAGGCCAAGCAGGTGCAATCGCGCATCAAGGAACTGGAAAAGATCGAGCGCATCGAGATTCCCGAAGATGAGCCGGTGATTCACTTCAAATTTCCGCAGCCGCCGCCTTCAGGGCGCATGGTTGTGGAGGCCGAGGCGCTGGCAAAGAGTTACGGGCCCAAGAAGGTGCTTGAGGGCGTGCGCTTCGGCATTGAGCGCGGCGACCGCATCGCCCTGGTCGGCGTGAACGGCGCCGGCAAGTCTACCCTCATCAAGCTGCTCACCGGCGAGGAAGCACCCTCGGCGGGCACCGTCAAGCTGGGTCATAACGTGATAAGCGAGTACTTCGCGCAGGACCAGTACAAGGTACTCAATGGCGACGCGCGCATGCTCGACGACATCAGCCGTGCCGCGATCAAGGTGCCCGAGGTTCAGTTGCGCTCGTTGCTCGGCTGTTTTCTATTCAGCGGAGACGACGTCTTTAAGCCGCTCGGCGTGCTTTCTGGTGGTGAGCGAAACCGCTACGCCCTGGCTCGGATTCTGGTCTCGCCTTCGAATTTTCTGCTGCTCGACGAACCCACAAACCACCTGGACATGCGAGCCAAGGATGTCCTGCTCGATGCGCTTGCGGCGTTCTCGGGGACGGTCATCTTTGTGTCGCATGATCGCTACTTTATTGATCGCCTGGCGACTCGTGTACTCGAGGTAGAAAACGGCAGCGTAACCAGCCACGAGGGCAACTACGAAGATTACCTGCGCCGCAAGGCTGCAATCGCCGCCGGAGAAGCCGATGCTGGTTTAACCGGGAACAACCCGCGACAAGTTTTGTCGGTCTCGCTGCGCTGCCGGTAGCGCTCGGCCACCATCTTGTAGGCGACGCTCTTGGGGAGCCCCAGCTTGACCAGGGATTTGACCTCGTCGGCCATCACCTTGTCTCGCGCCGTCTCGATGGAGGCGATGACGTCATCGATGCTGACCGTGCTCACTCGTTTGGACACCCCGTCGCTGTTGCTGACATA
>CAWESJ010000211.1:0-3467 GCA_963811015.1 uncultured Alphaproteobacteria bacterium
AGCAGGAGCCCTGTCGTCGAGAATGATAAGCTTGAGATCAGGAAGCTCGGCCGCGAAATGGGCGAAATCGGCGGCTTTCACGCCGGCGTTGACGATCAGGAACAAGCCTTCTCGCCCCGGCGCGTCGGCGAGGCGGGTCGCCATCAAATCATCGAGAATATGGCCGTTTTGATCGAGCAACTGGGTGTAGCGCATCTGGCCCGGGGCCAGCCCCTCAATATCGCCCGGCGTCAAGGTTTCGAGGCCGCGCGCCGCGCCTTGACCCTCGAGAATCGCCTGGCCCATATGCGATACGTCGAAGAGCCCTGCCTCGGCGCGGGTGTGAAGATGCTCCGCGACAATGCCCGCCGCATAATGCAGCGGCATGGCGTAGCCGGCGAAGGGACAGAGTCGCGCGCCAAGCGCGCGATGCAGATCGTAAAGCGGCGTATGCGCGAGATCCGATCCTGCAAGGGCCGAATTATCAGACATGCGACCTCCTCGGCCGGACATGAGCAAAGGACGCTGGATGTTCGGCGCGAACCGAAACCCGGCGCTTTGCCCCCTCTGTCCTTGGACCTGAGAGATTTCCTTCGCGTGAACACTATTTGTCCGGCGCGAAGTTACCTCCGTCGGTGGATCTCCCGCGAAGCGCGGCAGATCGCTTTCCAGAGCGTCATCCCCATGCGGTCCCTGTGCCTGAGCGTTTCCGGGGCGGTTGCGTCTTCGGCGCCGATCCGGGCCTTGAAGGCGCAAATCGGTCTCTTCCGCTGGGGTCTTTAGTCTGACTAATGAAATGTCGGGGCGCGACGCGCTATTGTCAATGGCGGCGGCTTTGTTTCGGCGATCCGCCGCAGGCTATTGCTTGTCGCGTTTGCCGCCGGGTTTTTCCGCGCCGGCGCCCTCGTCTATGCCGACCTTGATGCTGTAATCGTCTTCTGTATGGTCTTGAATGAAGGGAACGAAAAGCGGCTCCGAGACGATTGTGAAAGTCGCGTAGGTCTGGCCGGAGGGAATGCTCGCGACGGCGCGATAGAGCTTGCTGACAAGCGGCTGATTGTCTTTCTGGCGGATCACGGCGACGCGGACCGGCACGTTGAAACTGCCGGGCGCGCCGGCAGGGCCAAGCAGCACTTTGCCGGCGACCCCCACCTTGATCGAAACCCGCTCGCCGTCGAGTGAGCATTCGCGCGCCACGTCGTCGACCGAGGATTGGTAGCGCAGATTATCCTTCGAAGGCGGATTTCCAGCATAGGCCTGGGCCGCCGCCGTGCCTTCGAGAACCATGATTTCAGGGCAGAAAATGCGCCGGGTCTCCTCCCCAGGCGCCGGCGTCGTGGAGCTCGCGGTATTGAGCCCGAAGAAACTGCTCAGCTTTGATCCGCCCGGCTCGGGCTGATCGAAATTGCCAATGCGCCCGCCGCATCCGCTGAGCGCCAAACCCGCCGAAGCGGCGAGGCCCAATCGCCTCATGCGGACCAAAAACCGCCGCTGCATTCCTAGCCGCCCCAAATATCAATGCGCAAGAGAGGTTTGCTCTACAATATTCGAGTCGAAATCTCCAGCTTGAGCCTGGAGCATGTAAAGTCGATCGGGTTTTTCGATGTGGACAAGCGCAAGCGCGCCTTCAGAGGCGTCCGATCTGGTCCCTCGGCGCGATCGAAGGGACCGGCCCCGTCTTAGGCGTGCGCTTCCAGGTCTCGGTCGCGCCAAAAACAGTCTTCAGGATCGATGGCGCGTTCGATATGCTGACGAAAATCATCAAAGGCGTCAGCGACGCGACCGTGGCGAGATAACGCAGGAGCGAGCCGCGCCGCAAAGCGAGATAGGGCGCGAGCGTCATCCCGATCGCGACGACCGCGATCAAAACCGCGACGGCGGCGATGACCGGCCGATAGGCGGTGAGATCTCCCCCGCGCAAAAGTACGCAGGCGAGAAGAGACGCGCTGGCGATCGCGACGCAGGGATAAAAGGTCTGGACCAGGATAAGCAGGCTCGCCGACATTTTTCGCTGCAGCGACCAGTCGGCCAACCAGACCTGCTTCAGAAGCTTGCGGGCGACTTGCACGAAGCCATTCGACCAGCGTCTCTGCTGGACGCGCCAATGCGTGACTTTGTCCGGAACCAGACCCGGCACCGGCGGATCCATCGCGAAAAGGCCGCGCCATCCGGCGATTTCGGCGCGCACGGTCAGGTCGAGATCCTCGCAAAGCGAATCGGACGACCAGCCGCCAGCGGCCTCGATCGCGGCGCGGCGCCAAACCGCGCCAGTGCCGTTGAACTGAAATAGCCAGCCGGCCCGATAGCGCGTCGCCTGCTCCATCACGAAATGCGCGTCGAGCATCAAGCCTTGCGCCCGGGTGAGCAAATTCGTCCGATAGTTCGAAAATTCGCAGCGCGATTGCACGAAGCTGGCTTTGGGATCTGAAATCAGCGACGGAACGACGCTGCGCAGCCAATGCGACGGAGGCCGGAAATCGACGTCCAGAATGGCCGCGTAAGGGGCGTTGGAATGGAGCAGCCCGGCGGCGAGGGCGCCGGCTTTGTAGCCGGACCGATCGCCGCGCCGCAGATGCAAAATGTCGAAACCCTGCCCGCGCAGGGCGCCAATGACCTTGGCCGCGATGGCGCTGGTCTCGTCGGAACTATCGTCGAGAAGCTGAATATGCAGCCGGTCTTGCGGCCAATCGAGCGCCGCGGCCGAGCGCAAGGCGTCGGCGACCATTTCAACTTCGTTGAAAACCGGGATCTGGACCAGAACATGGGGCAGATCGGCCTCGGCCAGAGCCGCCGCGCGCAATGGCGCTCTCCAATGTCTTCCGCTCGCCCGCTCGCAAAGATTTATGGCGATGAGGCTCAGAAATCCGCCCCCGACAAAAACGAGGCCGAGCACGGAAACCATCAAGCTGGCTTCGCAACCGAATTTAAGGAGATCAAGAACCGTCAAAAGCAGAGCCCCCGCAATATGCCGCCATCCCATCCGCGCAAGGCCGCGCCGATTTCTCAATCGTCGCGGCCGTTCCAGCTGCCTTGAACACGTCGGCTTGCGCCCGTCACCCTACGCCAAGCCATAGCCTGTCACAGCCAGGGCCCAGAACCAAGCGCACGCTAAAACAAACGCCCGAGCGATCCGCGCGAACGGAATTGCTTAGGTTCTTCAAAACATGAATGCGGCGGATCCGACAACAAACAAATTGCAACAGTTTGTTGCAGCAATTGAGAAACCTAATTTTTGTCCAGCCATAGATTCGTCAAAGTCTTAATAAAGTCTTACCGTCGCCGGGATGCGTCGCGATGGTTGATCCGATCTTGGGGAATTCTACCTGTGGATAAATCCCGCCTCGCTATTGAAGGCTTGAGCATGTTCCGAAAAAGTTGACCGAGTTTTTCAATCAGAACTTGCTCGAACTTTATTGATTTCGAGAGGTTCCTTCCCGATCAGACGAGTCCATCGGATCGGGAAGCGCTCTCGGGGACGCGCTCTTGCG
>CAWESJ010000212.1:0-4131 GCA_963811015.1 uncultured Alphaproteobacteria bacterium
CCCCTGCAGCCGCCATGGGCGCAACCGCCGTGGGCGCAACCGGCGCAGCCTCTGGCCCCGCCGCAGCCTCGCCGCCGCCGCAGCCATGCCCTCCTCCGCACCCGTGTCCACAGCCGCAGCCGCCTCGGGCGAGTTGCACGCCCGCCTGCGGCGCTCCGCGCCCTTCCTTGTCGAAGAGATAGAAGGTCGCCAGACTGATGTCGGAAATTTCCTCGTCTCCGAGCATGAGCTGAAAGGGCCGGACATTCTGCGAGCCCGCGTCCATGACCCATCCGCCAATCGGCGGCGCGGCGGCTGCCGGCGGTATTTCGGCGACCGATCCGCCGGCCGACGCGGCCAAAGACACGCCGGCGATTCCCAGCACGGATGCTGCTTTGGCGGGACGCTTCCCTTTCGAAGCGCGCTTCGCTTGCGACATAGCAGAGTTCCTTCTCTACGTTCCGTCGAAATTCCGTCGAACTAATGCGCGACGAAGGAGCAACGTTCCGTAGCATTTTTTGTGCGCCATGAATAGCGCCCCGAAGGCGGAAATCATCGGCTGAAATATTACATATCAAATATGTAGACCTTATGTGCTATAGGTTTCCGGTCTTTATCGACCTGGGAATGGAATGCGGCGGCGGGTTTTGCTGGGGCTGCCGGCGGCGAACGGGACCGTGGAGACGCCCGAGCTGGCGACCGGCCAGCGGCCCGTCGAGCGCGATTTTTCCAGAGGCCTTTGGAATGACCTAGGCCAAAAGCAAGCCGTTCTGTCCGCCCTGCAGACCGCGCGGGTTCAAGCCCAAGCCGATGAATATTCCGACCATAGGCGAATTCGTCCGCATCGGGGCGCCCGTCGCGCCATCAAGGACGGGCGGGCTCGACAGCTGACAACGTTGTTCGGGGCGGCGCAATCGAGCCGCCGCATTTCAATCCCTGCCGCTCGGGGGTCGCCTCGCGCCAAATTGTCAGCCCGCTGGCTGGGATCACGCCCGATCGATGCAAGCCGCGTTTCATAGGCGGCGTCGCCGGATAACGGCAACACAACAAATGCACTTGTCGACGAGGGAAGCGCGCGTCCGGCTCAAAGTTCGGACCGTCGCCATGAACGCGACATGCGAACGCAACCACATCATTCTCGGCAAATCAACGCGCCGCCTACAAGGACGCGCCGCATAGAACCCCCGAGATTGAAACGGTCGCATCTTACATTCGGCTGCGTTCTTTTCGTCATCGGCTCCGGAGTTCCCGCGCCGCCGGCGTGACGCAGGCGCCTCGGTTGGTTGGGCCTCCCGAGGACGCCGCTTTTGTTCAGAGTTGGCTCGGGGTTGGGCGCATCAGGCTCAACACTGTCCAGCTCAGCGAGCTTCCGGTCAAGATGAGGGTCGCGCCCAACGCAAGCAAGGCGATAAGGCTTAGCGTTGTCGTGTCCGATCCCGCAACGGCCAAAATGCCGAGCACCACGGCAGCCAATCCCGCCAACGCCTGGATTCCGGCGGAACCGGAGGCCATTTCGCTCGCAAGAATTTCGCTTCCCGCCAGCGAGGATTGATCTGAGCTTGCCGCTGTGGCCCGCTTTAGCAGGTAGAGATGCCAAACGGCATTGCTGCTCAACACCAAAGCTGTGCCGAAGGCGATGATCGCGACCGGTGTAAGGATTGTGCTGTGTATGCCAAGCAGCGCAAGCACGCCTAAGACGACGCCGCTGGCGCCCACGAGGAAAACGGCGGATAGACTATTGCCGCCAAATTGTTCGAAGGAGGCGGCTCTGGCGCCCGGCGGGTAGATGATCCTTGCATATTCCGATAGCATTGTTCCGCCTTGGATTAGCAAGGCGACGCCAAAGATGACGGTTGCGATCCCGACCATCAGGTGTGGATCGATATTTGCTAATCCGACAACAGCAAGAACTATGGTGGTGACGCCGCCGATTGCATCCACGAAGCCGCCATAGGCCGCGCTTTCGCGGGATACGGTCTCTGTTAACGACATTGGCATATGAGTTCTCCGCTTGAGGGACACTGCCGCCGCCTTTTTGGAGCGCCAACCCATCTGGCGGGAAGGCCGAGAGATGGTCAAGCGCAACCATAGGAGCGCACGTCTAAACTCTAAGCATCTCGATCGGGAGAGGTGGATGAGATGCTGGTCTCACGTTTTTTGAACAGGCGTGCGACGGCCCGAAAGCAACTCAATGCGCGGCTGGAAGTTCCAGAACGACAACTGTCCTTGGCTGGAATTGATAGGTAATCAATAGCTGGGCCGGCCATGTCGGGTTGTCTAATGTGGCCGCGTTAGAGCCGTCGCTGTAGGCAGCGCGGTTCATGAATTGTGAAGCATCGGAGCACGCAATGATCGAAGCGCTGAAGGATTTTCCAGCAAATGTTGTCGCCTTTATCGGGCGCGGTCAAATTACGAAGCACGACTACACGACAGTTTTGATACCGGTCGTCCAGGAAGCGCTCAAGACGCAAGACAAGGTGCGGCTTTATTATGAGATAGGGACCGATTTCGCCGGCTTCGACGCCGGCGCGCTATGGGAGGACGCGAAACTCGGGGTTGGACACCTGCGGCGGTGGGAGCGAGCGGCTGTCGTGACCGACGTTGGCTGGATCAAATTGGCGGCGGGCGCGATTGCGCTTCTGAGTCCTATGGAGGCGAAAATATTTTCGACAAACGAGGCGTCTAAGGCGCGCGGATGGATCGTTGGGCCATGATCGCGGCCGAGCAAGTTGGACCTTTGCTGGAGCGATCTCTCCGAGATGGCGTTGTTTCGGCTATTCCTTGCTTGCGGCGTCGGCGGTTTCAGTCATCGCTCGGCAGTTGCGGTGATTACACCAACAGTTGATCTACGGCCGCGGGAAACTCGCCAGTGGCGTGCGCGTTCCAGCTTGTCTCCGCAGCGGTCCCCGCGAGCGACGCCTATCGCGAACCGGCGAAGAGATCCGAAGGAAGCGTCGCCCCAATGGCCCGAAATATCAGCCAGAAGCTTATCAGCTCTCATCTCATTGATGGCGCGATGGTGCCTGGCGCGCCGATCACGCTGCGCATCGATCAGACCCTCACGCAGGATGCGACGGGCACATTGGCGATGCTATCGCTCGAGGCTTTAGGGCTCGACCGTGTGAAGACCGAGGCGAGCATGCAATATGTAGATCACAACCTCTTGCAAATCGACAACCTTAATGCGGATGATCATCTCTTCCTCGAGAGCGCATGCCGGCGGCTGGGCATATGGTATTCGCGGCCCGGCAATGGCATAAGCCATGTCGTTCATATGGAGCGCTTCGGGCGGCCTGGAAAATCCCTGCTTGGCTCCGATAGTCATACGCCGGCGGCCGGCTCTCTTGGCATGCTCGCGATCGGCGCTGGCGGGCTCGACGTGGCTCTGGCGATGTGCGGCGAACCTTATCCAACCACGATGCCGCGGATCTTTGGGGTTGAGCTGATGGGGGCGCTTCCAGATTGGGTCAGCGCCAAGGATATTGTGTTGGAGATGCTCCGCCGCCACGGGGTCGCCGGCGGCGTGGGAAAGATCATTGAATATTACGGTCCCGGCTTGCTGTGTCTGACCGCGATGGATCGACATGTGATCGCCAATATGGGCGCCGAGCTCGGAGCGACCACGACCGTCTTTCCTTCTGACGAGGAGACGAGGAGGTTTCTCGAGTTCCGTGGGCGGGCTGAGCATTGGCGTGCGATGGACGCGGACCCGGGATGCGACTATGAGGATCACGACGACATTGATCTCTCGAAACTCGAGCCTTTGATCGCCAAGCCGTCGAGCCCCGGCAATGTGGTCGCCGTCAAAGACGTTGAAGGCGAGGAAATCTACCAGGCTTATATCGGCTCCTCAGCCAATCCGGGATGGCGCGATTTCGCCATTGCGGCGGAGATCGTTCGAGGAAAGACGATTTCAGCGACAATTTCCTTCGACGTAAACCCGACCTCACGACAGATTCTCGAGACCTTGATCGAAGATGGCAGCCTTGGCGCGCTTGTGGCGGCAGGCGCGCGCGTTCACCAGACAGGCTGCAATGGCTGCATCGGCATGGGTCAGGCGCCGGCGATTGGAAGAAACTCTTTGCGGACAACGCCGCGAAATTTTCGCGGGCGCTCCGGGACAGAGGAGGACTCGGTGTATTTGTGCTCGCC
>CAWESJ010000213.1:0-6786 GCA_963811015.1 uncultured Alphaproteobacteria bacterium
GAATCAACTTCTGCTCGACGTCGGACGCAATCTTCTGCGCATCGTGGTCGGGCGGAACTCGCTTTGCCTGCTGCGCCTCGTCGCCATCGAAGGGTCCCGCTCGCCGGGACTGGGCGAGCTTTTCTACGCGCAAGGTCCGGCGCGGGTCCTGACCCAGCTGACCCGCTATTTTGACGCGGCGACGCGGCGCGGCGAGCTTTGCTGTCCGGATCCGGAGCTCGCGGCGAAGCTTTTTCTCGGCGCGGTCGTCGCCAATCGCCTCGTGCTCGAGCTGGTCGCGCCGGACTGGGACGTCTTCGGCGAAGAAGAGATCCAAGCCCATGTCGAGGCGGCCGTAAGCCTTTTTCTCGCCCGTTACGGCGGGAAATCAGCGGCGGAAGCTTGACGGCGCAAAACGACCCACGCAGCGAGGAGGAGACGAGGAAATGGCGGCGCTCATCGAGGAAAACGCGGCCTCCGCGGAGGTTCTCGTGGTCTACGCGGACATCAAGGCGACCCGCAAAATTGATTGGATCAATAATTTCTGGAAGGCGCTCGCCAATCATCCCCCGACCCTGACGCGGATGTGGGAGACCATCAAGCAGGTCATGGCGCCCGGCGCGCTCGACCCGCTGACCAAGGAGCTGATCTATATCGCGGTCAGCGTCACCAATAATTGCCCCTATTGCATCGCCTCGCACACGGCCTCGGCGCGCGCCAAGGGCATGACGGATGAGCAATTGGCCGAGCTGCTCGCGGTGGACGGGCGTGGCCAATGAGACCAACCGTCTGGCGATCGGCTATGGCGTCCCCGTGGATGAGAGATTTCTGAGTGGGGGATGATGTTGGCGAGGGGGAGCGTGGCGATTTGAAACATCGTTCCCGTTCGGAATATCCGCTCCCGGGCTTAACCAATATCAGCTGATCATTAGCACCGGACATTGGTCGCTAGCGCTTTGCTCCCACGTTCAAACCGTGTGTCGAGTTTCTGATTCTCGGACTAAATCGGCTTTCAAACTCGTTCAAAAGCCTATCGTACAGTTTATCGAGTTGACGGACCAACCGCTTCATGACGTGGTTGAACTCTCGCTGAAGCTCGACCAACGCTTCCTTGAAAGACCTGTCCATGTTGATACTTCGGCCGAACTTATCAGTACCGGTCACGCTGTTGAAACGGTGCCTCGATTAGAGCCCCTGTTCGGAACGTCTCGTCGTCCTGCGTGAACCCGCGCTCGGTGCCGTGATGGATGCGGGCATTCCGTTCCAGCCGTAGCACGCCTTGGTCGTCCAGCATTTCTTCGAGAATGGATCGAACGCTCGGTGGGACCTTGTTTTTCAGCGCTTTAAATGTGCAGTCCCGCGGATCAAGTCCCACTTCGTACACTGCATTGACGAGAAGTAGCGAACAATCCACGACCGAAACGTATCGCATGAGGAAAACATCGGCTGAAATAGTCAGCCAATCGTAGCGGGAGACCGGGAAATCTTTGAAATTCTTCGGGATTGGCTCCGGCCAGAGCAAGTCGCCCACCAGATTAAGTGACTCAACCCTTCGGGTAAGGCTTGTTAGATCGTAATTCGTGTCGATTGCGTACTTACAGTCAGGATGTTGGGCGAGGTCGTCATAGTTATTAAAATGATATGCGACGATGCTCAGGTCAAAGATGCGGCCGACAAAATTGTGCTCGCCGGACGGCAGAATATAGCGCACAAGCGGCTTTGAGCGCGCGCGCTTCGGACGTGCTTCGTCATGCGTTCCCGTTACGTAATTTACACCGTCGGCACAATTTTGCAGACCGCGTTTGCTCATACGGCCTCGCCTTCTCTTATGGACACAATTGCATAACTCATCAACGTGACGGTATCGACCTTGCCAGCAATATCTATGACCATAGAATTGCCATGAGGAAAGCTCAATGGCGATAGGTAAATCGAGCGAATAACCGCTTCGTGTATCCGTGGCACTCTAACGCCAGCAGCCGCAGCGCCATACCAGTGCGAGTGTTCCCTATTTAGGAAGAAGCGGATGTTCGGTACTCACGGGGCTGTAGGTGGGCTCCTCGCGCCAAGCAGCAAACCCCAACCCCCGACTCTCCCCGCTGACGCCCCGCCCTCGCTGCCTCACCCCCGCCGGCGCGGCTCGACCAACAGATCGAGCGGGTAGCCTTGGAAGCTCTTGTCGGCCGCGAGCACGACATGGCCGTGGAATTTCTCTATGCCGAGCTCGCCGCGGCTCATGAAATCGCTGAGCTCGTTGTAATGGGCGATGTCGCGGCAGACCACGCGCATCAGATAATCGATCCGGCCGCCGATCTTGTAGCATTCGAGCACTTCGTCGCGCTTGCGGATCGCGGCGAGAAAACGCTCGAAATCCGCCTCCCGATGGTTTTCGAGAATGACCTCGACGAGAAGCAGCACCGAGCTGCAGATCTTGGCGAGATCGAAATCCGCGACATAGCGGCGGATGAGCCCGTCCTTCTCCAGCGCCTTCACCCGGTCGAGGCAGGCGCTCGGCGAAAGATGCACCTCCTCGGCGAGGCGGACATTGCTGATCCGCGCGTCGAGCTGAAGCCGCCGCATGATCCTGAGGTCCATTTCATCGACATCATGTCGGCGCGGCATGGGTCTCTCGCCTGATTCGCTTCAGGATAATCGCGCCGCGGCGGCCGCCAAGCCAGCCCTAGAGCGCTTTCCGACCGAATGGAATCATTCGGTCGATAAGAAATCGCTCAACTTCAAAGAGTTGGAGCATGTTCTGATCGAAAAAGTCGGTCAACTTTTTCGGAACATGCTCCGGCGAATTTTTGCGCGCGAAACCGCCGCAGGGTCGCATAATCTGCGCCTAAGCGGCTGATTTCCGCGAGAAAAACGCGCGTTTTATGTGATATATATTTCGTAGAAAGACGCGCCGGCGTCAGCATTTTCCGACGGCGCCGGCGCTTTTCGGCAAGACGCCCGGCGCGCAAAAAATTGAGCCTTCCATGTCCCTGCAAAGCGTCATCGACCGCGAAGCCCGTTTCGGCGCAAAAAACTACGCGCCCTTTCCGGTCGTGCTCGCGCAAGGGCGCGGGGCGCATCTTTTCGACATAGACGGCAAGCGCTACATCGACATGATGAGCGCCTATTCGGCGGCGAGCTTCGGCCATTTGCATCCGCGCCTCGTCGAGGCGCTCACGCGCCAGCTCGGCCGCCTCGATCTTATCTCGCGCGCCTATCATTCCGACAATCTCGGCGGATTTTGCGAGGATCTCGCGCGCCTCGCCGGCCTCGACGCCTGCCTGCCGATGAACACCGGCGCGGAGGCGGTCGAGACCGCGATCAAGGCGGCCCGCCGCTATGGCTATGAGCGGCTTTCGATTCCGCGCGACAAGGCCGAGATCATCGTCGCCGCCGGGAATTTCCACGGCCGCACCACATCGATCATCGGCTTCTCGACCGATCCCGCGACAAGGCGCGGCTTTGGCCCTTTCGCGCCTGGTTTCGTGACCGCGCCCTATGGCGACGCCGCCGCGCTCGAGGCGCTGATCGGGCCATGCACGGCGGCCGCGCTGATCGAGCCGGTCCAGGGCGAGGCGGGAATCATCGTCCCGCCGGTCGGCTATCTCGCGGCGCTGCGCCGCATTTGCGACCGGCATGGAATCCTTTTGATTTTTGACGAAGTCCAGTCCGGCTTCGGCCGCAGCGGGCGGAATTTCTGCTTCGAGCATGAAGACGCGCGGCCCGACGGGCTCGTCGTCGGCAAGGCGCTCGGCGGCGGACTCCTGCCCGTTTCGGCCTTCGTGGCGCGGCGCGCCCTGATGGACATGTTCGATCCGGGCAGCCATGGCTCGACCTTTGGCGGCAATCCGCTCGCGGCGGCGGTCGCGCGGGAGGCGATCCGCGTCCTCCAGGAGGAGGATCTGGCGCGGCGCAGCTTCGTGCTCGGCAAGGTCCTGCTCAAGGCGCTCGCAGGCGTGCATCATCCGGCGATCGTCGAGGTTCGCGGCAAGGGGCTTTGGGTCGGCGTCGAGCTCGACCCCGCCAAAGCCAAGGCGCGCGACGTTTGTCTCGCCATGATGCGGCGCGGCGTCCTCACCAAGGAGACGCATGAGACCGTCATCCGCTTCGCTCCGCCGCTGGTCATCGAGGAGGCCGATCTGCTGCAGGCGGTCGAGGTCTTCCATGACGCGATCGAGGACGTCCATCCGGTCAAGGTCGCAAGCTGGGCTCGTAGAGCGCTTTCCGACCGAATGGACTCATTCGGTCGATAAGAAATCGCTCAATTTCTAAGAGTTGGAGCATGTTCTCGTCGAAAAAGTCGGTCAACTTTTTCGGACATGCTCCAAAGCCTTCGCTGGACCGCCGCCCTTCGCGGCGGCGCGCGACGCCCTATATTTTACCGAGCACTCAGCCACTCTCCAAAGCCGGCGCCGCATGACCTCGGATCACGCGCTCCCTGTGTTCTCCGCCCCCTATGCGCCGCCCGACGAGCCGATCGCCGCCGAGCTGCTCGCCCATGCCGCGCTCTCCGACGCGGCCGAGGCGCGGATCGACGCTCTGGGCGGGCGGCTCATCGCGGCGGCGCGGGGAAAATCCTTCCGCATCGGCGGCGTCGAAGACCTGCTGCGCGAATATTCGCTCTCCTCCGAGGAGGGCCTCGCCTTGATGGTGCTCGCCGAGGCGCTGCTGCGGGTGCCCGACGATTACACCGCCGACCTTTTGATCGCGGACAAGCTTGCCTCGGCCCATTGGGACAGCCATGCGGGAGGCTCGGACGCTTTGCTTGTCTCCGCCGCCGCCTGGGCGCTCGGGATCACCGCGCGGGCGATCGAGAAAGGCAAGAGCGCGCATGGCGTCGTCGCCGATCTCGGCCGCCGGATCGGCATGGGCGCGCTGCGCGCCGCCGCGCGGCAGGCGGTGCAGCTCATGGGCTCGCATTTCGTCTTCGGCGAGACGATCGAAAACGCCTTGAGCCGGGCGGCGACGCACGCGGGTAGGCGCGCGCGCTATTCCTTCGACATGCTCGGCGAAGGCGCCCGGACGCAAGAAGACGCGGAGCGCTATTTCGCGTCCTATGCGCAGGCGATCGAGGCGATTGGCGCTTCAGCCGCGCGGGAGCGTTCCGCCGGCGCGCTCGGCATTTCCGTCAAGCTGTCGGCCCTCCACCCGCTCTACGAGCCGCGATCGCGCGGGCGCGCGTTGGCCGAGCTTGCGCCGCGCGTCGTCGAGCTTGCGCGCAGGGCGAAGCGGCATGACCTGAATTTCACCATAGACGCCGAGGAAGCCGACCGGCTCGAGCTTTCGCTCGACATCGCCGACCTCTTGCTGGCGGACGCTTCGCTTGCGGGCTGGGACGGGTTCGGCCTCGCCGTCCAGGCCTATCAGAAGCGTGCGGCCATGGTCATCGATCATCTCATCACAGCTGCGCGCGGCCGCGGGCGCCGCCTGACGCTGCGCCTCGTCAAGGGCGCCTATTGGGACGCTGAGGTCAAGCGCGCGCAAGAGCGGGGCCTCGCCGATTATCCGGTCTTCACCCGCAAGGCGATGACGGATCTGAACTATCTCGCCTGCGCGCGGCGGCTTCTTGCGGCGCGCGACGTGGTCTCTCCGCAATTCGCCACCCATAACGCCCTGACCGCCGCGACCATCATCGAATTGGCCGGCGCCGGCGAGGGCTTCGAATTCCAGCGCCTGCACGGCATGGGCGAGGAGCTCTTTGCAGGCTTGCAGAGCGAATTCCCAAATCTCCCTTGCCGGGTCTACGCGCCGGTCGGCGCGCATGAGAATCTGCTCGCCTATCTGGTGCGCCGCCTTCTCGAAAACGGCGCCAATTCCTCCTTTGTCGCCCGCCTCGGCGATCCGCATGTCGCGCCGCGCGAGCTTCTCGCCCGTCCGCAGGCCGTCATCGGCGCGGCCGCCCGCGCGCGCGCCGCGCATCTGCGCTTGCCGGGGGATCTCCACATGCCCGCCCGCAAGACGGCGAGAGGCGTCGAATTCGGCGATCGGCGCGCAACCCTCGGGCTCATGAGCGCGATCGCCAAGGCCGAGCCTCTCCGCGAGGCGGCGCCGATCGTCTCGGGCGTCCGGCGCGCCGGCCCCGCGCGCGACATTGTCTCGCCCATTGACGGCAAGATCATCGGAACGGTCCATGAGACGCCTGAAACGCTCTTGGCCGAGGCGATGGAGGCGGCCCGCGCGGGGTTCCGGCTCTGGTCGCGCGAGCCGGCCGGCGTTCGCGCCGCCTGCCTCGAACGTGTTGCGCAAGAGCTCGAAGCGGAGGCGCCGCGCTGGCTTCATCTGCTCCAGATCGAGGCCGGCAAAATTCTTGACGACGCCGTCGGCGAATGGCGCGAGGCGATCGATTTCTGCCGCTATTACGCGCAGGAGGCGCGGCGGCGCTTCGAAACCTCCGCCCCGACGCCGGGGCCTACGGGCGAGGACAACAGGCTCTATTGGCGCGGCCGCGGCGTCTTCGCCTGCATCAGCCCATGGAATTTTCCGCTGTCGATCTTCATCGGCCAGATCGCGGCCGCGCTCGCCGCCGGCGACAGCGTTCTCGCCAAGCCGGCCGAGCAGACGCCCCTTATCGCGGCGGCTGCGATCGCCGCCTTTCATCGCGCGGGCGCGCCCGCTGAAGTCCTGCAGCTTCTGCCGGGCGATGGACAAGTCGGCGCGGCCCTTGTCGCCCAGCCGGGCGTCGCCGGGGTCGCCTTCACCGGCGCGATGGAGACCGCCGCGCGGATCAATCGCGCGCTCGCTGCGAAAGACGGCCCCATCGCGGCCCTGATTGCGGAGACCGGCGGCGTCAACGCCATGATCGTCGACGCC
>CAWESJ010000214.1:0-9639 GCA_963811015.1 uncultured Alphaproteobacteria bacterium
GGTCAAATGGCTCAGGAAGCGATCATCCTCAGCGCAAGCCTACCATCCGGCACCGGCACAATCCCGTCCACCAGATACGCCCGCGGCAGAAAATCATCGTATTGATACAGGTACGCGCCACCATCGCCAGCGCTCTCTGCTTCCCGGCCGGAGAGAGGGGCCAGAACGACGTGAGATACTTCACGTTGTACATGCGCATCAACTTCCAGAACAGCGAGGTCGGCCGAAAATTTTCGTCCTGGACCGACCCGGTTTGCGTGATGAGGCCGGCACTGTTCTGGTCACCCCAGATATCAACGATGTAGCTCGGCGTCAGATTGGCATAGCCATTGGGCGAAGACAGCCCGTACAGTACGTTGCTGCTCGGCTGGAGGAACTCACGCTGCTCGACGAACGGCTGCAGATCCCCTTCCCAGCCGCGTGCCTGCGCGAACATTTTCCTGTGCGATCGATTGCCGCCCAGACAGAAGATGAAAGAGCGACGGAGGGAGAAGTCCGGCGGCGGCTTGGTCAGCCGTCCGCCTCCGCCGTAACCTGCGCGGCTACCTCCGCTAGCGGCTCCGCGGCCGCCTGCTCCACACTCTCTTCGGCTGCATGATTTTCGGCCGGCGCCAGCTCGGCCTTCGCCGGGGCGGCGTTCGGCTTCGAGCCGTTCAGCTTGGCGCCGTTCAGCCTGGCGCGGTCCGCCTTCTCGCCTTTCAATGTGAGGCTCGCGCACATGGGGGTTGGAATCTCAACCTCGACCTCGAGCGTCGAGACGGCGTCGCCGCGCTCCATCTTGACCTTTATGCTCTCGGGCTCGACGGGAAAATGCTTGGCGATCACCGCCATGATCTCATCCTGAAGAATGGCGATCAGGTCGGATTTGCCGACCACGGCGCGTTCATGCGCGAGCAGGATCTGCAGGCGTTCGCGGGCGACGGGCGCGGTGCTCGGCCGTCTGAAGAAGTTGATCAGATTCATGCGGCCCTCCGTCCGAATAGCTTGCCAAGGAGGCTTTTCCTGTCGCTTGGTATCGTCATGCTCAGGGTCTCGCCGTTCAGCCGTTTCGCCGCGTCGAAATAGGCGCGGGCCGGCGCGCTCGTCGGATTGGCGAGAGTGACCGGCGAGCCGACGTTGGACGCCCGAAGCACTTCTTCGCTTTCCGGCACGATTCCGAGCAGCGGGATAGAGAGAATTTCCAGCACGTCGTCGATGTTCAACATCTCGCCGCGTTCGGCGCGCGCGGCGTCATAGCGGGTGAGCAGAAGATGCTTCTCGACCTGCTCGCCCTTTTCGGCTTTCTCGGTTTTGGAATCGAGAAGGCCGATGATGCGGTCCGAATCGCGGACCGAGGAGACTTCCGGATTGGTCACGACAATCGCGACGTCGGCGTAGCGCATGGCGAGCGTCGCGCCGCGCTCAATGCCGGCCGGGCTGTCGCAGACGATCCAGTCGAATTTCTCTTTCAGCTCTTCAATGACTTTGGCTACGCCCTCGTCCGTCAAGGCGTCCTTGTCGCGGGTCTGCGAGGCGGGAAGCAGGGAAAGATTCTGGATGCGCTTGTCGCGGATCAGGGCCTGGGCGAGCTTGGCGTCGCCATTGACGACATTGATGAGGTCGTAAACCACCCTGCGCTCCGCTCCCATGACGAGATCGAGATTGCGCAAGCCGACGTCGAAATCGATGAGGACGACGTTCTTGCCTCCCTGAGCGAGGGCCGCGCCGAGCGCCGCTGTGGATGTCGTCTTGCCGACCCCGCCTTTGCCGGACGTGACGACCAAAACCTTGGCCATTGCATGATCTCCCCTGTTCGACTTCAGTCTTGAGCTGTCACCATCACGGAATCGCCGTCGAGCCAGACTTGCACGGACCGGCCGCGCAAATGCGCGCCCATGTCGTCGGCGGTCATGTAGAGGCCGTCGATCGCAAGAAGCTCGGCTTCGAGCTTGCGGCAGAAAATCCGCGCGCGCGGGTCGTCGGCGCCGGCGATCGCGCGGCCTCTAAGCGTCCCATAAATGTGGATCGAGCCGCCGGCGACGATCTCGGCGCCCGAGGCGACCGAGCCGATGACGATCACGTCGCCTTCGAGATGTTCGACATATTGGCCGGAGCGAACCGGACTATCGAGCAAAAGCGAGTGAGGCCTAGCAGGCGCGGGAGCCGGAACAGGCTCGTCCGCGTCAAGCGTGGCGAGCACCCGATCGGGCGGGCTATCCTGGCGCCCGCCGCTCGCCAGCGGCGGCGGCAGATCGGTGTCGCTCCAGGACCGATCGGCGCCCTCGAGCCCAAGGACTTGAATCTTCCGCTCGCGGAGATCCTTCGTCAATTGAATGACCTCGGCCATGCTCAATTCGCCGGCGGAAAGGTCGATCGCGATCGGGCGGCCGACGAAGAAATCGGGGGAGCGCTCGAGCCAGGCGTCGAGCTCGGCGAGCCAATCGGCCAGGGGCGTCTCGGGCGCGAGCGCCATGACGTGAAACGAGCGGCTGTGAAAACGGATCGACTGACGTGGGCGCGCTGCTACTGTCACAAGGAGGCCTCAAGAATTCTGCTGCATTCATTTACGCAGCGTATGGTTAACGACCAGTTAAGCTATCCATCGAAAAGCGCTTGGTCTTTCGCGCGCCGGCGCGCAGGGTCCCGCTGCGTTTCAAGATGCGTTGGCCTGCGCTCTACGGCGGCCGGCGCTGGGACAGGCATGCGAATAGGAATCGACCTGGGCGGCACGAAGATCGAGGCCATCGCGCTTGACGAAGGCGGCGCGCCGCTGCTGCGCGAGCGAAGGCCCACGCCAGCGGGCGATTACGCGGGCGCGCTCGGCGCCATCGCCGATCTCGTGGCCTTCGTCGAGGACCGGCTGGGACGCCGGGGCTCGGTCGGCGTCGCCGCGCCGGGCGCGATCTCGGCGCGAACGGGCCTCGTCAAGAATTCAAACAGCACGGCGCTGAATGGGATGCCGCTCGAACGCGATCTTTCGGATCGGCTCGGCCGTCCGATCCGGCTCGAGAATGACGCCAATTGCTTCGCGCTCTCCGAGGCGGTCGACGGCGCGGCCGCAGGCGCGCGGATCGTCTTCGGGGTCATCCTTGGCACGGGGGTCGGCGGCGGCCTCGTCGTCGCGCAAAGGATCGTCGCTGGGCGCAATCGGATCGCAGGCGAGTGGGGCCATAATCCTTTGCCCTGGCCGCGTGACGATGAGCGGCCGGGCGCGCCCTGTTATTGCGGCAAATCCGGCTGCGTCGAAACCTTCCTGTCCGGCGCCGGGCCCGCGCGGGATTATCTCGCCCGGACCGGGCGGAGCTGGAACGCGCAGGAGATCGCCGCGGCCGCCGCGTCGGGCGACGCTCATGCCGAGGCCTGCCTCGCGCTCTACCAGGATCGCCTGGCGCGCGGGCTCGCGTCTCTGATCAATGTGGTCGATCCCGATGCGATCGCGCTCGGCGGCGGCCTCTCCAACATCGCTCGGATCTACGACGGCCTTTCAGAACAGGTCTCGCGCTACGTCTTTTCCGATGGCCTCGACACGCCCATACGCCGCGCTATCCATGGCGATTCGAGCGGCGTGCGCGGCGCGGCCTGGCTGTGGCCTGCGGCGGACGGATGACCTGACCGTCGCGAAGTCCTCGCCGCGCTTCCGGCGCGCCCTTGTTGCAACGCCTCCCCGTTCTGGCAAAATCCGAGTTCTGGACCGTTTGGAGCTTTTGATGGCGGACGCCGAAGACGATTGGGAGACGCCGCTTGAGGCTCGGCCGAGGCCGGGCGATTACGCCTTTGATCTCGACCGGGCGCTCGCCTCCGTGGTCGGCCTTCGCGCGCGGACCTCGCCGGATGCGTTTACCGCCGAGGCCTTGGGCTCGGAGCGGGCCGGCAACGCCGTGTTGATCGGCGACGACGGACTGGTTTTGACGATCGGCTATCTGATCGCCGAGGCCGAAGAGATCTGGCTCACGGCTGCAACCGGCCGCGTCGCGCCGGGCCATCTCCTCGGCTATGATCCGGCGACCGGCTTCGGCCTCGTCCAGGCGTTGGGCCGGCTCGATATTCCGGTCTTGCCGCTCGGGGATTCGCGCGGCGCGGCCGTCGGCGAACGTGTGGTGATTGGCGCCGCCGGCGGGCGCAGCCGCGCGATCGCGGCTCATCTCGTCGGGCGGCGGGAGTTCGCGGGCTATTGGGAATATGTCCTCGACGAAGCGCTTTTCACCGCGCCGGCGCATCCGAACTGGGGCGGGACGGCCGTGATCGGCCCCAAGGGGGATTTGCTGGGGATAGGCTCGCTCCAAATCCCGCATCAGGTTCATGGCGAGCAAGTCGTTCCGCTCAACATGGCGGTGCCGATCGAGCTCTTGGCTCCGATCCTCGACGACCTTCGCACGCTCGGGCGGGCAAATCGTCCGCCGCGCCCCTGGCTTGGGCTGCTCGCGGCCGAGGTCGAGAGCAAAATCGTCGTCATCGGCTTCGCCGGCGACGGTCCGGCCCGGCGCGCCGGCCTCCATGAAGGAGACGTCATCCTCGCCGTCGCGGGCGTCGCCGTGTTTAGCCTCGCCGGTTTCTTCCGCCGCATGTGGGCTTTAGGCGAGGCCGGGGTGGAGGTCCCGCTGACCCTCGATCGGGAGGGCGACGTGTTCGAGGTTCGCGTCAACTCGGCCGATCGGCAACGGTTTCTCAAGGCCGCGCGCCTCCACTGAAACGAGATCACGATGAATTTGGATTGAATCAATCCAAATTCATGAACGTGATCGATTCCAAGCGAGCAGAGCGGGATGCGGGCGGAAATCCCGTTGCCGCTTTTCCTCATCCCGCTCTAAAGGGTCAGGGGCCTATCGTGCCGCATCCAGGCGCAGACGCGGCGCGAAAACGCGCTCGCCTCATCATCCTCTCGACTGGGGGTACCATCGCCATGGCCGCCGCGCGAGAGGAGAACGCGGCGAGCTTGAAGCTCGGCGCGGCGAGCCTCGCCGCCGCAGTCCCCGCGCTCGCGGATTTCGCCGAGATCGAGGCCCGCGACCTTCCGCCAAAGCCGAGCGCGAGCCTCAGCCTCGCCGACATCGCTGCGATCGCGGCGGCCGCAGCCGAGGCCGCATCAAGCGCTGACGGCGTCGTGATCACCCATGGGACCGATACGCTCGAGGAAACCGGTTTCGCACTGTCCTTGCTGGCGCAGGTCGAAACGCCCATCGTCTTGACGGCGGCCATGCGGCGGGCGGATCAGCCGGGCGCGGACGGACCCGGCAATCTTTTGGCCGCGTGTCGGGCCGCATCCTCGCCGGCGGCGCGCGGCAAGGGCGTTCTCGTCGTCCTTGACGATGAAATCCACGCCGCGCCGCTGATCCGCAAGGCGCATAGTTTCCGGCCGCACGCCTTTTCTTCGCTTCCTTTCGGCCCGATCGGCTATGTCGCCGAGGACCGCGTCCGCTTCGCGCTCGCGCCCGTCGCCCGCTTGCCGAAGCTCGCCTATGGCGGCGGCGCGCCAGTCGTTCCGATCCTTGAGGCGGGGCCTGGCCTCGAGCCGCAAACGGTCGCGGCGATCGCCGCCGCGGCGATCGCCGGTCTCGTGCTGAGCCTGCCGGGGGCGGGGCATGTCGCAGCCGAAGCCGCGCCGGCTCTCGCCGCGCTCGCCGAGCGCATTCCGGTGATATTCGCGAGCCGCACAGGGGCAGGCGAGACGCTGCGGGCGTCCTACGCCTATCCCGGCGGCGAGATCGACCTGATCCGGCGCGGGCTCATCCCGGCCAATGGGCTCGACGCCCGCAAGGCGCGGATCGCGCTGCAATTGGCGCTCTCCAATCGGGCTGGCCCCGCCGAGATTCAGGCGCTCTTCGATTGCTTTTGAGGGCGCATCGCGGGGCAGGGGAGCGGCCGTCGGCTACGGCCCTTTCAGGCTCAATATATAGGCGATGACGTCGTCGGACTCTTGTCGCGTCAGCTGAAAATTCGGCATGTCGGCGTGACTGGTTCGCAGAAATACGTTCAACGCCAAGGCCGTCGTCGAGGGCAGGTTCGCGATGTCCGGAAAGCTCGGGGCAACGGCGCCCGCGCCTTTGCCTTGGGAATTGATTTGATGGCATGCGGCGCACCAGCTCTCGGCGATCCGTCGGCCAGCCTCGGCGTCGCCCGGCGGCTCCTGCCCGAAAGCCGGCGCGAGGGCTACGGCGGATAGTCCGAAGGCGAGCATGGGAAATAGGGCGAAACGCATTGTCCCTTGCTTTCATGATTGGCGCGAAGCGCTTCGGCGAGGCGGCGGCGGCGAACCGCAGGCTCGAAACCAGAGCAGGCTCTCGCCGCGCCGACATTGCGCCAGATCAATGAGCGTGCGGGTTCGGGCGGGCATTGATCGGTCCCGCCAAGAAATTGAACATGATTTGCCGGATCTTCCGCCCATCGCAGCCGCGCCATTCGGAGAGAAGCCATGCGCCTGAAGGACAAGGTCGCCATCGTCACGGGCGCCGGCACGGGCATTGGCGAGGCGATCGCCCATAAATTCGCGCGCGAGGGCGCGGCGCTGACGCTCGCGGGGCTGCCGGGCGATCCTGTCACGCAGGTCGCCGAGGCGATCGTCGCGGCCGGGGGGCGGGCCGTGGCGCATCTCGGCGATTTGGCCGAGGAGGCCGAGGCCAGGGCCTGCGTCGCGCTTGCCGTTCAAACCTTCGGCGGTCTCGACGTGCTGGCGAACAACGCCGGCGTCTTCATCGCCTATGCCGAGGCCGAGGACTATCGCCTGGAGGATTTCGAGAGAACGGTTCGAAATAATATCCGCACGGCTTTCCTGATGACCAAATTCGCGTTGCCATATCTGCAGAAAAGCCGCGGCAACATTATTTTCACCGGTTCGGAGGCGGGGCTCAACGGTTCGCCGTGTTTTGCGCCCTATGGCGGCTCGAAGGGTTTTCTCCATGCCTTCGCCAAGGGCGTCGCGCTGGAGCAGGCCCGCCATGGCGTGCGGGTCAATTGCGTCTGCCCAGGGGCGATCGATACGGCCTGGACTCGGGGGGGCGAAGGACCCATTCCGCTCGCGGCGCAGCAAGCCATCGACGCGATGGTTCCGCTCGGACGACGCGGCGCGCCGGAGGAAATCGCCAATATCTTCGCCTTCCTCGCCTCAAGCGAGGCGAGCTATGTCACCGGCGCGCTCTGGCTGGTCGACGGCGGCGTCACGCCGGCCAAAGGCGATATCGGGGGCCGCGTTCCAGAGGCGTTGAAAGCGCCTCCGCCGGGAACGCTGCCGCTGCGTCACTCCCATGAGGGGCTGCGCGGCAAGGAGGTGCATCGGGTCGCATCAAAGGATTAGAGCATGATGTTGTCCGAAAATCAGGCGGCGCTTTTCGGCGTCATGCCCCAGAGCATGTTCAGAAAAAGTTGACCGACTTTTTCGACATTAAGACATCGGATATATCCGATGTCTCATGAGAACATGCTCCAACTTATTGATCTGGAGCGAGTTCTTATCGATTGGATGATGCCATCCAATCGGAACGCTCCCTAGGCGTCGTCGCCATGCGCGGCTTCGTTGATCGTGATCGTTCTCATGTTGGAGAAGTCGATCGCCACCGGCGCCTGCTGCCTGATCGCCAGGACCTGATAGGTCTTGATCACATGCTCCAACCTTCGGTAGGCTTCCTTATATTCTTCGGTCGTTTTGGTGAGGGCGAGCGGCTTCAGGCAGAATTCTATAATTTCGCGGGGGCGGTCCAGCTTATCCATCTTGATCAATCCTTAAGGGCGGAAACTGTAGAGCGCTTTCCGACCGTATGGAATTATTCGGTCGATAAGAAATCGCTCAAATTCAAAGAGTTGGAGCATGTTCTCATCGAAAAAGTCAGTCAACATTTTCGAAACATGCTTTAGCGGAGGCAAATGCGCATTCTCTGGCCGATCCGCCCCGCACCGATTTGTCACAAGAGCGTCACGCTTACGCTATTTTCGGCAATCAGGGACGATCGGCAGATCACGCCCCTTCCAGCCGGCTTTTGTCAAGCGGGGCTCGCTGCTTCAATTATTAGCTTTACCGACTTGCTTGAAGCTTATGTCAGCCGCGCCAATGGCGCGGGCCGCCGCCGCGCGATCCTTCGGAAGGGTCTGAACCGCATCGGCGATCGCCGATGGGCCGAACCCCACATTTGACCCGATCGGAGCGAATGCCTAGACTGGCTTTTTCGGAAATTGCCGCCCCTCTGGGGCGGCAATTTGATTTTAAATGGTTCGTCGGCCGTTTTCGGCAACCTGCAGGAGCGAAATGGTGACTTCGTCGCTGCTTCCCACTTACGCCCGCGCCGATCTTGCTTTCGAGCGGGGCGACGGCGCCTGGCTGACCGCGACGACGGGCGAAAGATTTCTCGATTTCGGCGGCGGGATCGCGGTCGCGTCGCTCGGTTATGGCCATCCGCATCTCGTCGCCGCGCTGATCGAGCAGGGCGGCAAGCTCTGGCACACGTCGAACCTCTTCCAGATCCCCCAGGCGGAGCGCCTGGCCGAGCGTCTCGTCGCAGCGAGCTTCGCGGATTATGTCTTTTTCACCAATTCCGGGGCCGAGGCGGTCGAAGGCGCGATCAAGACGGCGCGCAAATATCAATCGGTCAGCGGGAGTCCCGAGAAGTTTCACGCCATCACCTTTGAAGGCGCCTTCCATGGCCGGACGCTCGCCACGATCGCCGCCGGCGGCAATCCCAAATATATCGACGGATTCGGACCCAAGGTCGAAGGTTTCGATCCAGTTCCCTTCGGCGATATCGAGGCGGTCAAGGCGGCGATCGGGCCGCAGACTGGCGCTATTCTGGTCGAGCCGATCCAGGGCGAGGGCGGGATCCGCGTCGCCGCGCCGGAATTCCTGCGCGCGCTGCGCGAACTTTGCGATCGCCATGGCCTCTTGTTGATCTTTGATGAAGTCCAGAGCGGCGTCGGACGCACGGGCAAGCTCTTTGCTTACGAGCTTTTCGGCGTCGCGCCGGACATTATGGCGATTGCGAAAGGCATAGGCGGCGGATTTCCGCTCGGCGCCTTCCTGACGACGCAGGAAGCCGGCAAGGGTATGACGGTCGGAACCCATGGCACGACCTTTGGCGGCAATCCGCTCGCGACGAGCATAGGCAACGCCGTGCTTGATGTTGTGCTCGCGCCGGGGTTTATCGAAAACGTCGGCCTGATGGGCCTGAGGCTCAAGCAAAGTCTCGCCGAGCTGAAGGATCGCCATCCGGGCGTGATCGCCGAGATACGCGGCGAGGGCCTGATGCTGGGCGTCGCGCTGCGCCTCCCGGTCAATGAATTCGCCGCGGCCGCCCGGGCCGAAAAAATCCTCGTCATTCCGGCCGGGGAGATGTCGCGCGGCTTCTGCCGCCCTTGATCATAGGCGAAGGCGAGATCGCCGAAGCGATCGCGCGTCTCGACGCCGGCCTGTCTTCGGATGGAGCGCCAGCAAAGCGCGGGTTCGGAGGCGAGATTGAGCGGGGCGCCGGCATGAGCGCTGCGAAAGATCCCGGCAACCCGCCGGGACGCGCCATTTTCTCGATCTCGCGGAAATACCCGCCGGCGATCTTCGCCGCATCCTCGATTCCGCGGCCGCGATCAAGGCCGGACGGCGCAAGGGACAGCCGGCGGCGTACAAGCCGCTCGCCGGCAAGGTTCTGGCGATGATCTTCGACAAGCCCTCGACGCGGACGCGCGTGT